>CANFTU010000119.1 GCA_947450005.1 Comamonadaceae bacterium
CGCGGCGCAGCGGGTGCTGGCTTACTTGAACAGCCCGACTTTCGGACAGGATGCGGTAGGCGATGTGCGCGGCTGAGTCCGGGCCCTGACTCAATAGACCTCGGGCACAAACATGCTGGCCGGCACGGGGTGGCGCTCGTAATCGTCACGGCGCACACGCTCGGGCAACACAATCGGCGGATGGGGAATTTCCTCGTAGGCCATCTGTCCCAAAAGATGGTGGATGCAATTGAGGCGGGCCTTTTTCTTGTCAACGGCCTGCACCACCCACCAAGGCGCCTCAGGAATATGGGTGCGCTCGAGCATCACCTCTTTGGCCACCGTGTAGTCTTCCCAGCGCTTGCGTGACTCCAGGTCCATAGGGCTGAGCTTCCATTGTTTCAACGGGTCATAGATGCGCCCCAAAAAGCGCGCGTTTTGTTCTTCGTCCGAAATGGAGAACCAGTACTTGATCACCTGAATGCCCGAGCGCACCAGCATTTTTTCGAACTCCGGCACCGTGCGGAAAAACTCCTCGTATTGCTCGTCATTGCAAAAGCCCATCACCCGCTCCACGCCGGCGCGGTTGTACCAACTGCGGTCGAACAGAACCATTTCGCCGGCTGCCGGCAGGTGCGCGATGTAGCGCTGGAAGTACCACTGCGTGCGTTCGCGGTCGTTCGGTGCGGGTAGGGCGGCAACCCGGCACACACGCGGGTTGAGCCGCTGCGTGATGCGCTTGATCGCCCCGCCCTTGCCAGCGGCGTCACGGCCTTCAAACAAAACCACAACTTTGTGGCCGCTGGCCACGACCCAGTCCTGCAACTTCACCAACTCGCCCTGCAGCCGGAACAGCTCACGAAAGTAATGGTGACGCGCAACCGAGGACTCATCGGTCACGCCGGGCGATTCGGCGCTGGTGAAAGCCCGGTCCTCGACCTCCATTTCCAGCTCCTCGTCAAAGCTGTCGAGCAAATCGCTGCGGATGCGGCGTATCAGGTCTTCTTCGTTCAGTTTCATAGCAACTCCGGTTGGCCAGGCGCACACGCGAGGCCATGGACCCTAGCCAAGCCGTATGGCAGTTGTGTGACAGCGCCGGGTCACCCCCCGCTAGAATGCCGCGCACCCAAGGAATTCCGCCATGTCCATCTTCCGCCGACCCGACTACCGCTCCGACACGACCCAGTTCATCGACCAACTGAAGGCGGCCCAACCCGATCTGGAAGCGCGCCAGCGCGCGGGACGCGCCCTGTTGTGGGACAAAAACCCGGACCGGGCACTCCAAAGCGAATATGCGCAGGCCCGGGTCGCGCAAAAGCCCTACGTCTACCTGACTGAAGAATCCTGAGCGGCGGCATTTTGAGCGGCGAAAACCTGGCCCTCGATTACCCGATACCGCCGGACAGCACGCCGGAGGTGGTGGACAACGTCGCCGTTGCACGGCTGTACGGGGAGCCGCTTTTCGCCCTGCCCCTGGATTTGTACATTCCGCCCGATGCGCTCGAGGTGTTTCTGGAAGCATTTGAAGGGCCGCTGGATTTGCTGCTGTACCTGATCCGCAAGCAAAACTTCAATATCCTGGACATACCGATGCTCAGCGTGACGCGCCAATACCTGGCCTATGTCGAGCAAATCCGCAACCGCAATCTGGAACTCGCCGCCGAATACCTGCTGATGGCAGCCATGCTGATTGAAATCAAGTCGCGCATGCTGCTGCCGCCCAAAAAGGCCGCGCCAGGCGAAGAGGCCGAAGACCCCCGAGCCGAACTGGTCCGCCGCCTGCTGGAATACGAGCAAATGAAGCTCGCAGCCGCGCGGCTGAACGCCCTGCCCGTTGCCGGGCGCGACTTTGTGACCGCGCAGATCGCCAGCGATGCGGTGATTCAGACCCGCTTGCCCGATGTCAACCCGGCTGATCTGCAAGCCGCCTGGCAAAGCATCCTGCAGCGCGCCCGGCTGGTGCAACACCACACGATCAACCGCGAACAACTCTCGGTGCGCGAACACATGACCCTGGTGCTGCGCCGCTTGCAAGGGCAGCGCTTCATGGCCTTTGAGGCCCTGTTTGATGCCTGCCACAGCGTAGCCGTGGTCGTGGTGATGTTTGTGGCGATTCTGGAGCTGGCCAAAGAGGCCATGGTGCAAATCACCCAGGCGGAGTCTTTTGCCCCGATTTATCTGCGCTTGGCCTACACGCCAGAGACGGCTTTGGCCGCCGATTAAGGCCGTTCATCGCCCCCAGGCAAGCTGTTACATTCGCGCCTGTCGCAGCGATTTGGAAAAGCCCACCGTGATCCAGGACCCCGCCCAATCCACGCCCTACGGCACGCTGCCACCGGCCTCACCGCTGGCCAACCGCAAGCCTGTGAGCCTGCCCCGCCTGCTCGAGATGCGCGCTCGCGGCGAAAAAATCACCATGTTGACCGCCTACGACGCGACCTTCGCAGCGGTGGCTGACGCTGCCGGTGTTGAATGCATTTTGATCGGCGACTCCTTGGGCATGGTCTGCCAGGGCTTGCCCAGCACGGTCGGCGTGAGCCTGGAGACCATGCGATACCACACGGAGAGCGTTTCCCGCGGCATCCGCCGGGCCCAGGGAACGGCTTGGCTGATTGCGGACATGCCTTTTGGGACGTACCAGGAATCCAAAGAACAGGCTTTGCGCAATGCGGTCGTGCTGTCGCAAGCCGGCGCCCACATGGTGAAGGTGGAAGGCGGCGGCTGGACCGCCGAGACCGTGCGCTTTCTGGTGGAGCGCGGCATTCCGGTCTGCGCGCACCTCGGGTTGACCCCACAAACCGTGCATGCGCTGGGCGGCTACCGGGTGCAAGGGAAGTCGGACGCCAGCGCCGACACCCTGCGCCGCCACGCCCAGGAATTACAGGACGCGGGCGCCTCCATGCTGGTGCTGGAAATGGTCCCCCACGCATTAGCCGCATCGGTCACGCAATCGCTGCCCTACTGCGCCACCATCGGCATCGGCGCGGGCAAAGACACCGCCGGCCAGGTGCTGGTGCTGCACGACATGCTCGGCGTGAACCTGGGCAAGATGCCCAAGTTCGTACGCAACTTCATGGCCGATGGCGGCTCGATCCGTGGCGCCATGGAAGCCTATGTGGCTGCGGTCAAAAACGGCTCATTCCCGGACAACGCGCTGCACGCCTGGTAATCCCGCACCCCGTATGCGCATTGTTCACACCCTGGCGGATCTGCGCCAGCACCTGCTTCCCTTCCGCCATCCGGCTGTGGTTCCGACCATGGGCAATTTGCACGCCGGCCATCTGGCGCTGGTTCGGGCCGCCAAGCCGCTGGGCGACGTGACCGTAGCGACGATATTCGTGAACCGTTTGCAGTTCGGCCCCAAGGAAGACTTCGACAGCTACCCACGCACCTTGCAAGCGGACTGCACACAACTGGAGGCCGCCGGTTGCGACCTGCTGTTTGCGCCCTCCGAGGCGGAGTTGTATCCCCAGCCGCAAACTTTTACGCTACAGCCTGACCCGGCTTTGGCCGGCATCTTGGAGGGGCATTTCCGCCCGGGCTTTTTTACCGGGGTATGCACGGTGGTGCTCAAGCTGCTGGCCTGCACCCAGGCGCGCAGTGCCTTGTTCGGCAAAAAAGACTACCAGCAACTGCTGATCATCCGCCACATGGTGCGCCAGTTCGCGATGCCGGTTGAGATCCTTGGCCAGGACACGCACCGTGAAGCCGATGGCCTGGCCATGTCCTCGCGCAACGGCTACCTGAGTGTGGCCGAGCGCGCGCAAGCGGCGCTGCTTGCGCGCACGCTGGCGCAGTGCGCCCAAGCCGTACGCGCGGGCAACACCGCTTTTGACGTCCTGGAAAACCAGGCACTTCAGACCCTGCGTGACGCGGGTTGGATGCCCGACTATGTCGCCATACGCCGCCAAAGCGATTTGCAAGCCGCGCGGGCCGATGCACCCTTGGTGGTGCTGGGTGCGGCGCGCCTGGGCACCACGCGCCTGATTGACAACCTGGAAATCTGAGCGGCCACGGCCGTTTTACGCGGCCTCGCCGTAGCCGATCATGGCTTTCAGTTCCAGAAAATCGTGGATCGCCCAATCGGCGTATTCGCGCCCGTTGCCTGACTGCTTGTAGCCGCCAAAGGGGGCGTAAATATCCCAATCGGGGTAGTTGATGTTCACCTGCCCGGCCCGCAACTGGCGGGCCACGCGGCGGGCATGGGGCAAGTCGCTGGACTGCACATACGCGGCCAAACCGAACTCGGTGTCGTTGGCGATTTCAATCGCCTGCGCCTCGGAGTCGTAGGGCATGATGGCCAGCACGGGCCCGAAAATTTCTTCGCGCGCAATCGTCATCTGAGGGGTCACGCCGCCAAACACCGTAGGCCGCACGTAATAGCCCCGGTTGATACCGGCAGGCCGCCCCAGCCCACCGGCCACCAGCGTCGCGCCCTCGGCGATACCCACCTCGATCAGGCGCTGCACCTTGGTGAATTGCAGTTCACTCACCAGCGGGCCCATGGTGGTCGCCGCCGCCTGCGGGTCACCGACGATTTGCGCTGCGGCAGCGGCTTTGGCGTATTCGAGTGCCTGCGCGTGCAGCGCGCGCGGCACCAGCATGCGGGTGGGTGCGTCGCACGACTGTCCGGTGTTGCTGAAGCAACCCTCCACGCCTTTGCGCACCGCAGTTTCCAAATCGGCATCTTCCAGAATGATGTTGGGCGACTTACCGCCCAATTCCTGCGCCACGCGCTTGACGGTATCGGCTGCGGTCTTGGCCACGATGACGCCGGCCCGGGTCGAACCGGTAAAGGACACCATATCCACATCTTTGTGCCCGGCCATCACTTGCCCGACCGAAGGACCATCGCCATTGACCATGTTGTAGACACCGGCGGGTGTGCCTGCGGCGTGCATGATTTCCGAGAACACAATGCCGCTGATCGGCGCGATCTCGCTGGGCTTCAAGACCATGGTGCAGCCGGCGGCGATGGCGGGCGCCACTTTGCAGACGATCTGGTTGAGCGGCCAGTTCCATGGCGTGATCAGCGCGACCACGCCGATGCCCTCTTTCATGATGCGGGTCGCACCGCGCTGGTGTTCAAACTCGTAAGCCTCCAAGGAGGCAATGGTGGCCTCCAGGTGCACACGCCCGGCCCAGACCTGCGCATCGCGGGACCAAGACATGGGCGCGCCCATCTCGTCGCTAACGGCGCGCGCCAAATCCTCAGCACGGTCGTTGTAGGCCGCAAGAATCCGTTGCAGCAATGCCAGGCGTGCCGCCTTATCGGTTGCGGTGAATGCGGGAAACGCCGCGCGGGCAGCGGCGACTGCACGGTCCACATCGGCTGCGCTGCCCATGGAAATCTGGGTGTACGCCGCCTCCGTGGCCGGATTGATCACGTCGAATAAGCGGGGTGCTACCGGGTCAACCCAGGTGCCGTTGATGTAGAACTGGTGGTGGTGGGTCATGGGGCGGCCTATGAGAAAAACTGAACAATTGAGATTAGCAGAGAATCCCGCAAATCCCGGCCCTATCGATCTCCAGGAACAGCCCATGAACGACCACGACTTTCTCTCTCCCGCCGTCCGAAGCCTGCGCGCCGACCTGGCGCTGGCCCTGCGCGCCGCTGCCCACCATGGCCTGGCCGAAGGCGTGTGCAACCATTTCAGCGTCGAGTTGCCCGATGCCAGCGGGCGCTTTCTGCTCAACCCGCGCGGGCTGATGTGGCGGGAAGTACAGGCTGATGACATCGTCATGGTCGACGCCAACGGCCAGAAACTGGCCGGGCGTCACCCGGTGGAGCCCTCGGCCATGTTCATCCACGCCGGTATCCATAAAGTCTGCCGCAAGGCCTGCGTCATGCACACCCATATGCCGTACGCAACGGCGCTGACGCTCACTACCGCAGGTGCGCTCGATACCACCTTGTCGCAAAACGCGATGCGTTTTCATGGACGCGTGGCCATTGACGCGGCCTACAACGGCCTGGCGCTGGACCACGCGGAGGGCGAGCGCATCGCCCGCTCCATGGGTAATGCGGATGTGGGCTTTCTGGGTAACCATGGCATCGTGGTCTGTGCCGACCGGGTCGATTACGCCTATGACGACCTGTACTACCTGGAACGCGCCTGCCAGGCCGAAGTCATGGCCCGCCAGACCGGCCTGCCGCTGCGCCCGCTGGCCCCTGCCCTGGCCGAAACCGTGGCCCGCCAGACTCTGGGAGAGCGGCTGCAAGCAGAGCTATTTTTCGCGGCGCTGCGAAGAACGGTTTAGCTTGCCCGTTGGCCTTCTAACCACGCGCGCAGCCGTTCCACGCCCTGCGTGAGGCGCGTCAGGTCTTGCGAGGCAAAGCACCAGCGCAACCAACCGTCCGCCTCAGGCGCGAAGGCGTTGCCAGGGGCCAGGCCTAAACCAGCCTCAGCCACCAAACGCTTGGCCGTGGCCAGCGAATCCGCATGACCGTGCAGCCGGAAAAAAGCGTACATGCCGCCTTTGGGGCTGGCCACTTCCACGCCGGGCACGGTCTGCAGCGCCTGCACCAGCGTGTCCCGGCAGCGGTGCAAATGGGCCACCACGCGGGGCGTGACCTGCGCCTCGCCCTGCAGCGCGGCCAATCCCGCACGCTGCGTGAACACGCTGACGCTGGAGGTATTGAACTCGGTGAGCTTGGACAGCTGCGCGGTCATGGCGGGCGGCACCACCATCCAACCCAAACGCCAACCGGTCATCAGAAAACTCTTGGAGAAACTGTGCACCACAGCCAAACGGTCATCGGGCGTGGCCAGATCCAGAAAA
>CANFTU010000120.1 GCA_947450005.1 Comamonadaceae bacterium
GCCCCTTCGTCATCATCGGCGAGCGCATCAACCCCACCGGCCGCAAGATCATGGCCGCCGAAATGATGGCTGGCGACTACAGCCGCGTCATTGCCGACGCACTGGCGCAAGTCGAAGCCGGCGCCCACATGCTCGACGTGAATGCCGGTATTCCGCTGGCCGACGAGCCGGGCATGCTCGCCAAGGCGATTCAGTTGGTGCAGGGCGTGACCGACGTGCCAATCTCGATCGACTCGTCCATCGTCGCGGCCCTCGAAGCCGGCCTGGCGGTCTACAAGGGCAAGGCCCTGGTCAACTCGGTGACCGGCGAGGAAGACCGCCTGGAGACCGTGTTGCCGCTGGTCAAAAAATACGGCGCGGCCGTGGTCGCCATCTCAAACGACGAGACCGGTATCTCGCAAGACCCCGACGTGCGCTTTGCGGTGGCCAAGAAAATTGTCGAGCGCGCCGCCGATTACGGTATTCCCGCGTGCGACGTGGTGGTCGATCCGCTGGTCATGCCGATTGGCGCGATCAACCAGGCTGGCGTGCAGGTCATGCGCCTGGTGCACCGTTTGCGTACCGAGCTCAAAGTCAACACCACCTGCGGCGCGTCCAACGTCAGCTTCGGCCTGCCCGAGCGCAACGGCATCAACGCCGGTTTCCTGACCATGGCCATGGCTTCGGGCATGACCTCCGCCATCACCAATCCGTTGCACGCCGAAGTCGTGCGCGCCATCATGGCCGCGGACGTGATGATGGGCCATGACCCGGATTGTTTCCGCTGGATCCGCAAGTTCCGCGAAGCGCCTGCTGTGGGTGCGGATGGCGAAATGGGCCGTGGCCGGCGCGACACCAGCAACCGCCGCCGCCGGGAAGGTTGAATGCATGGCAGTTGCTGACGCGTTAGTCGTTTTCACGCCCTCGGGGCGACGGGGACGTTTCCCACTAGGTTCCTCGCTGCTGCAAGCCGGGCGCTCGCTCGGCGTTGACATTGATTCGGTCTGCGGCGGGCGCGGGATTTGCGGGCGCTGCCAGGTCTTGGTGGCCGAAGGCGAATTTGCCAAACATGGCGTGGTTTCCGACGCCGGTAATTTGTCGCCGGTATCCGCCGTAGAAGAAGCCTATTGCGCCACCCAGCCATTGGCCGAAGGCCGCCGCCTGTCCTGCTGCGCGCTGGTGCAGGGCGATGTGGTCATCGATGTGCCCTCCAGCAGCCAGGTCCACAAACAGGTGGTGCGCAAAGAAGCCGAAGCGCATGACATCCACCTGGACCCGCTGATCCGTCTGTACTTCGTGGAAGTGCAAGAGCCGGATATGCACGACCCCTCGGGTGACTTGCGCCGTCTGGAAGACGCGCTGGAGTTTGAGTGGTCGCTCACCGATTTGTCCTGCGACATTCTGGTGGTGCAGCAGCTGCAAATCGCGCTGCGCACGGGGGCCTGGAAGGTCACCGTGGCCGTGCATGCCGGCAAACAAATCATGGCCGTGTGGCCCGGGTTGCATGAGAAAGCCTTCGGGCTGGCTGTTGACGTGGGTTCTACCACGATTGCCGCCCATTTGTGCGATTTGTCCTCGGGCAATGTGCTGGCATCCGCCGGCGTGATGAATCCGCAAATCCGCTTTGGCGAAGACCTGATGAGCCGGGTCTCTTATGTGATGATGAATCCGGGCGGTGAGGTCGAGATGACCGCCGCCGTGCGCGAAGCCCTGAACACCCTGGCGGTGGAAGTGACCCAGCGGGTCGGGGCGCAGCCCACCGACATCCTGGAAGCCACGTTTGTCGGCAATCCCATCATGCACCACCTGCTGCTGGGCATCAACCCGGTGGAGTTGGGCGGCGCGCCGTTTGCGCTGGCGACCGACCGTTCGATTACGCTGTGGGCCTCCGAGATTGATTTCGCGGTCCACCGCAACGCACGCATTTACGTGCTGCCGTGTATCGCTGGCCACGTGGGCGCCGATACCGCCGGCGTGATTCTGGCCGAGCGGCCGGACCTGGATTCGCCGGTGACCTTGCTGGTCGACGTCGGTACCAACGCGGAAATTGTGCTGGGCAACAACCAGCGCATGCTGGCCTGCTCCAGTCCGACCGGGCCGGCATTTGAAGGCGCGCAAATCAGCTGCGGTCAGCGCGCCGCGCCCGGTGCGATTGAGCGCGTGCGGATCGACCCCGCAACTTTGGAGCCGCGTTACAAGGTGATTGGCTGCGATCTGTGGTCCGACGACCCCGGCTTCGCCGCTGCGGTGGCAAACACCGGCGTGACGGGCGTTTGCGGCTCGGGGATCATTGAAGCGCTGGCCGAGATGTACCTGGCCGGCATCATCCGCCACGAGGGCACGATTGACGGGAACCTGTCCGCCCGCTCACCACGTGTGCAGCCCGATGGCCGCACCTTCTGCTACGAGCTGGCCCCCGCCACCGCCGAGAAGCCCGCCTTGCGCATCTTGCAAAACGACGTGCGCGCCATCCAGTTGGGCAAAGCCGCGCTTTACGCGGGCGTGCGCCTGCTCATGGAGCGCATGGGCGTGGAAAAGGTCGACCGCATCCGCTTGGCCGGTGCCTTTGGCAGCCATATCGATGTGAAATACGCCATGGTGCTGGGCATGATTCCGGATTGCATTTTGGGCAACGTCAGCTCGGCCGGTAATGCCGCCGGTACCGGCGCCCGCATTGCTTTGCTGGACAAAGGTTCGCGCAAAGTGATTGAAGACCTGGTGCGCCGGGTCGAGAAAATCGAGACTGCTGTGGAGCCGCGATTCCAGGAATTTTTTGTTGAAGCCATGGCCATTCCCAATTTGAATGATCCGTTTGAGCGCCTGCAGGACGTGGTCAAGCTACCCGAGCGGGTGGCGGTGGCCACCGAACAGAACGCACGCAGCCGCCGTGGCGCGCGGCGCGCCTGAGGCCCGCATACGCTATGGCTGCGCGCGAGTTTGATTACATCATTGTGGGCGCCGGTTCGGCCGGCTGCGCCATGGCCAACCGGCTGAGTGAAGACCGCGATGTGAGCGTCCTGCTGCTTGAGGCTGGCGGCGACGACCACAGCATTTTCATCCACATGCCCTCGGCACTGAGCTACCCCATGGCCAACCCGCGCTATACCTGGATGTACGAATCCGAGCCCGAACCGTTTATGGACAACCGGCGCATCCACTGCCCGCGCGGCAAGGTGATAGGCGGCTCATCGTCCATCAACGGCATGGCCTATGTCCGCGGTAACGCTATGGACTACGAAGCCTGGTCGCGCGCGCCGGGCATGGAAGAGTGGTCTTACGCGCAGTGTCTGCCGTACTTCAAAAAAGCGGAGACGCGCGCCATTGGTGGTGACTCCTACCGGGGTGACTCCGGCCCGTTGAATGTGAGCACCGGTGCCTGCAAAAATCCGCTGTACCGCGCCTTCATCGACGCCGGGGAGCAAGCCGGTTATCCGTTCACCAAAGACATGAACGGCTACCAGCAGGAAGGTCTGGGGCCGATGGACATGACTACCCACAAGGGCAGGCGCTGGAGTACGGCCATGGCCTATCTGCGCCCCGCGCTCCAACGCAAAAACCTCACCTTGCACAAGCACAGCGTGGCCACGCGCATTCTGTTTGAAGACGGGGAGCGCAAGCCCCAGGCGGTGGGTGTGGAGTACCTGCAAAAAGGCCGCCCGCACAGCGCGCGCGCCCGGAGTGAGGTGATTTTGTGCGGCGGCGCGATCAACTCGCCGCAGTTGTTGATGCTCTCGGGCGTGGGCGACCCGGATGCGCTGGCGGCGCTGGATATCGGTCTGGTCGCACCCTTGCGGGGCGTCGGACAGAACCTGCACGACCATCTGGAAACCTATGTGCAGTACCGCTGCAAAGAGCCGATCACGCTGTATTCGGCAGTGGGAATGTTGGCCAAGTTGAAGATCGGTATCCAGTGGCTGTTCACCGGCACCGGCTTGGGAGCGACCAACCATTTCGAATCGGGTGGATTCATCCGCAGCGATGCCGGCGTGCTGCACCCCGACTTGCAGTACCACTTCTTGCCTATGGCGGTGCGCTATGACGGCAACTCGCCCGCCACCTGCCACGGTTTCCAGGCGCATGTGGGCCCCATGCGCCCGACCAGTCGGGGCGAACTCACGCTCAAGAGCGCCAACCCGCTGGAGCCCCCGCGCATCCTCTTCAACTACATGGGTACCGAGCAGGACCGCAAGGAAATGCGCGCCGCTATCCGCCTGACGCGCGAGATCTTTGCCCAAAGCGCGTTTGACCGCTTCCGCGATGAGGAGTTGTCACCCGGCGCGCAGGTGCAGACCGATGACGAAATCGACGCCCATATCCGCCAGAGCGCCGAAACCGCCTACCACCCCGCCGGTACTTGCCGCATGGGCACCGACCCCATGGCCGTCACCGACGGGCAGGGTAGGGTGCATGGCGTGCGCGGTTTGCGCGTAGTCGATGCCTCGCTGATGCCGCAGATCGTCAGCGGCAACTTGAACGCTCCGACCATCATGATGGCCGAGAAGCTGGCCGACGCCGTGCGCGGGCGCACGTCCTTGCCGCTCTCCGACGCGCCGTACTACGTGCATCCCAAGTGGCAGACGCACCAGCGTTAAGTCTGTGCTGCGGGGTGTGATCAGGCGTCGGTAAGCGGCGCTTCGCGCAGCTGCCACAGCACGTGGGCCAGCAGCGCCACAAACACCACGCCGCCGCCCCACAGCGTGGCGGCGCGCGGCGTCTCCTGGTGAATCAGCCAGACCCACAGCGGCCCCAACACCGGCTCGGCAATGCCGATCAGCGCGGCAATCGCTGCTGGCACGCGCCGCGCGCCAGTCACGAACAGCGCCATACCTAGACCGAGGTTTAGCGCGCCGAAAGCAAACAACAAGGCAAAGTCGCCTGCGCTCACCAGCGCCGGGGGCAGACTCCATGCCGCAAACAAGGCCGCCAGCGTGCAACCCGTCAAAACGGCGGGCATCATGGCCACATGGGCGTGGCGGCGAGTGATCACCGTGGCACCCGCAAAGGCCAGGGCGATCAGCAATGCCAGCGCGTCGCCGATCGGCGAGACGCTGCCGCTGAGCGAATCCGAGACCATGATCGCCACCCCGGCAATCACCGCTGCAATCGCCAGCCAGGTCGGTCCGGACACATGTTCGCGAAACAACAGGGCCGACATCAGCGCGGCAATCAGCGGAACCCCGGCTTGCATCAGCAGCACATTGGCCACACTGGTATAGGCCAGTGCGCTCACAAAGGAGGTTGAAGCGATGGCGAAACACGCACCCACCGCCAAGCCGGGCCAGCCCATGGCCAGAAACAGCGTGCGGGTGCCGCGCAGCCCGTCGCGCCAGAGCATGAAAGCCAGCAGAAAAAGTGCCGCAAAGGTCGAGCGCCAGAACACCACGGTCCAACTCTCCTGCACGGTCAAAAACCGCGCAATCGCCCCGCCAAAACTCCAGGCCGTGGCCGAGCCCAGGACCAGCAGCGCCGCACCGCGGTCCAAACGCGCGTGCTCCATGCTCAGACGGGGCCGGTGCGCTGTATCAGTTCAATCTTGTAGCCGTCGGGGTCGGTGACAAAGGCGATCAGCGTGGTCCCGCCCTTGACCGGGCCGGGCTCGCGGGTGATCTTGCCGCCGCTGGCGCGGATTTTTTCGCAGGCAGCGTATATGTCACCCATGCCCAGCGCAATGTGGCCGTAGGCCGTACCCATCTCATACGACTCGACGCCGTGGTTGTAGGTCAGCTCCAGCTCGGCATGGTCCGGGTTGCTGCCAAAGCCCAGAAAAGCCAGCGTGTACTTGTACTCGGCGTTCTCGGATGTGCGCAACAGCTTCATGCCGATGACCTGGGTATAAAAATCGATGGAGCGTTGCAAGTCGCCGACGCGCAGCATGGTGTGGAGGATTCGCATAGAGAAGTTTGGCGTCCGGGCTGTTGAATAATGGTCCGAATTTAGCACCCGCCCCACAATGACCCTAGCCCCCCTCACCGTCTTCAAGCAAACCATTCTTTACACAGCCGCTGACGGGCGTGCGCGGTTCAAAGAAGAAGCCATTCCCCTGACCCAGGGCAAACCCGCCGCTGTGCTGTCCGAGGTATTTGCCAGCGGCGGTTACCAGCTGCGCCGCAGCCCGGTGGGCTTTCGCAGCGACTTCCATTGCACGGGCGCGCCGCAATGGGTTTTTATTCTGGAAGGGCAGATGGAAATCGGCGTGCATGGCGACGCGCAGTCCCCCGGCGGTTACAGCCGCGTCTTCGGCCCCGGCAGCCATTTTTTCAGCGCCGACCTTTTGCCTGAAGGCGCTGTGTTTGACCCCACGATCCACGGCCACTGGAGCCGCCAGGTCGGCGAGCAGCCGCTGACCACTTTGTTTGTGCGGGTGTGAGATGAAAAAAGGGCTCCAGTGGAGCCCTTTGTGTTGATGGCGGGTGCGCCTCAATAGCCAGCAGGACCGCCGCCACCGCCGCCACCGCCACCACCAAAGCCACCACCACCGCCGCCACTGCGACCCCGGTTGCCGCCGCTGCGATTTCCACCACCGCCACCGCCACCACGACGCGGGCCACCTGCGCCCGCAGGCCTGGGTGCGCCGGGGCCGTTGAAGCCTTCAGGCACGCCGCCGTAGCCGGCACCGAAACCGGCCGATGCGCCGCGTGGGCGGTTGCCGCCGTAGTTGCGGCGCGCGCCGCGTTCGGCCATCAAATCCACGCTGGTGCGCATGGGGTCGGGCTGTCCGCCCGCA
>CANFTU010000121.1 GCA_947450005.1 Comamonadaceae bacterium
CCAGGCTGGCCGTCGTGTTGGCGGTGAGCGAGGTGGCGGTGAGCGTCGTGGCCGCGGAACTGGTCAGGGTGCCGCTGGTGAAGGTGACGGCACCGACCGTTGAATTGAAGGTGCTCAGGTCGAGCGTGCCGCCGTTGATCACGTAGTCGCCCTGGATGGCGCCGGTGTTGCCCGCAAGGATTGTACCGGCGGTGAGCGCGGTGCCGCCCGTGTAGGTATTGGTCCCGGAAAGGGTGACCGTACCCGCGGTGGACTTCGTGAGGGCGCCGCTGCCGAGGGAGGCGGTGATCGTGCCGGCGGTCGGTGTGAGCAGCGAAGCCGAAATCGTGCCGCCGGATAAAGTGCCGCCGGTGATGATTACGCTGTTGGCGAGAGTCTTGCTGTTAAGGTCGAGCGTGCCGCCGGTCAGGCGGACGGTGCTCGTGCCGAAGGCCGCGTTGGCTCCGGCCTGCAGTGTGCCGCTGTTGATCGTCGTGTCGCCCGAGTAGGTGTTCGTGCCCGAGAGTGTCAGCGTGGCACTGCCGCCCATCGTGACCGTGCCGGCGCCGCCGAGGATGCCGGCGATCGTCTGGGCGGTTGTGTTGTTCGCGACGAGCGCCGTCGCACGGAGTTCGCCGGTCGTGCTCGTGATCGCGCCGGACGTGAAGGTGACCGTACCCGCGGTGTCGTTGAAGCCGCCGAGCGAGAGCGTGCCGCCAGTCAGGGTGATGTCGCCGGGTAGGGCGTTCGCCACGCCGACGATGATCGTTCCGACCGAGAGGGCGGTGCCGCCGGTGAAGTCGTTGGCCCCGGTGAGCGTGATGCTGCCGGCGGTATTCTTGGTCAGCGCACCGAGTCCGCTGAGCTTGGCGGAGATCGTACCACTCGTTGCGACGACCTGGGTGGGGGCGATGGTTCCGCCGGTCAGGGTGCCGCCCGCAACCGTGACGGTGTTGGCGATGGTCTTGGCGTTAAGGTTGAGCGTGCCGCCGTTGAGTGCGATTGCGCTGGATCCGAAGGCTGCGTTATCTCCGGCGGTCAGCGTGCCAAGGGTGATGGTCGTCGTTCCCGAGTAACTGTTGGCCTTGGTCACCGTGACCACGCCGCCGGCGCCGTTCATGGTCAGCGTCGTCGTGCCGCTCAGCAACGCACTCAGGTTGAGTGCCGTCGTGGCATCGCTGGTGACGGCGATGTTCTTGAGCGCACCAATGCCGCCGGTGATCAGGCCGGATGTGAAAGTCACCGTGCCCGCGGTCTTGTCGAAGGCGCCGAGGTCGAGGGTGCCGCCGTTTACCGTGACGGCACCCGGCAAGGCGTTGGTCAGGCCGAGTGCGAGGGTGCCCGCGCTGATGGTTGTGCCGCCGGTGAACGTATTGAGCTTGGTGAGCGTCAGCGTACCGCCCGCACCGTTCATCGTCAGTGTCGAGTTGCCCGCGAGAATCACGTCAAGAGAGACGGCGCTCGTCGCGGTCGCCGTCAAGGAGGTGGCCGTGAGGGTCGTCGCGGCGTTGCCAGTGATTGAGCCGCCGGAATAGGTCACCGCCCCGACGGCTGAATTGTACGCGCCTAGGCTGAGCGTGCCGCCGCTGACCGTGAAGGCACCCTGGAGGGCTGAGGTAGAACCCACGGCGAGCGTGCCGGCGGAGATGAAGGTTCCCGTTGAGTAGGTGTTGAGGCCCGAGAGGGTGAGGGTACCCGCCGTGTTCTTCGTGACGCTGGCGGCCCCCGTCAGCGCGGCGCTGATTGTGCCAATATCGGTCGTAACCAGCGAAGCGGCGATCGAGGTGCCCGCGAGTGTGCCGCCGGAAAGGTTAACCGTGTTGGATATCGCGAAGGTGGAGACGTTGAGCGTGCCCGTTGCATTGACCGTGATGGCTCCGGAGCCGAAAGCCGAATTGTTTCCGGCGGTGAGCGTGCCGGCGTTGATTGTGGTGCCGCCGCCGAAGGAATTGAGGCCCGAGAGCGTGAGCACGCCGGCCGTGGTCTTCACCAACGAGCCACCCGATCCGGAGATAATCCCGGAACTCGTTCCTGCCGTGACCGTCAGCGTCGTCGCACCCAACACCACTGCCCCGCCGTTGAGCGTGGTGATCGTGGAGGTCGCGCCGTTGAGGTTGACCGTACCGGAGGTGAGCGTACCGATCGTAGCGACGCCGCCGACGGTCGCCGTGCCGACGCTGAAGGACGTGATGCTGGCGTTACCCGTAACGGTGTTGGTGCCGCCCGTGATGGCGGAAGAAGTGAGGGAGCTTGAGGAGACGGTGCCGCCAGAGATGGCGCCCGTGAGCAGACCTGTGACTGCGACTGTTCCCGCCGAGACCCCGCCGCTGATGGTTGCGTCGGCCGCGAACGAGGTATTACCGGTGCCAGATAGGGAGGCCAGCGTGATCAGGCCGCCGGTACCAGTGAACTGCAGAGCGCCAGTGGTCGTATTGGCGTTCGAGACACCGCCGAGCGAGAGTGTGGCGCCGGAGATTGTCGCCGTGCCGGTGCTATTAAGAGAAAGCGTCGCCGCGGACTTATAATCGACCGCGGTCAGCGTGGCGCCGTTGACCGAGATGGCGGAGGTGCCAGCCAGGGAGCCGGCCGAGGTCACGAGGGTGCCGCCGGAAACGAGGGTCGTACCGCCGAAGGAGTTAGCGCCGGAGAGTGTCAGGGTGCCGATGCCGGATTTGACGAGATTGCCCGACGCGCCAGAGATGGCGGAAGAACTCGTGCCGGCCGAGATCGTGAGCGTCGTGGTGCCAAGGACAACCGTACCGCCGTTGAAAGTCGCAATCGAGGAGGTGGCGCCGTTGAGGTTGAGCGTGCCGGCGGAGACCGTGCCGAGGGTGGCGACGCCGGTGACGGTGGTCGTGCCTCCGGAGATATCCGAGGCCAGCGTGCCGACGACCGTGACCGTGCCAGCGGAGATTCCGCCGCTCGTGATGACGGCGTTGCTGCCGAAGCGCGTTGAGCCGGCTCCAGAAAGGGAGGCCAGGGTGAGGGTGCCGGTCGCGCCAGTGAAATTCAGGCTGGTGGCCGTGGTGTTGTCGTTCGTCACCGCGGCGAGCGAAAGGCCCGTACCGGAGATCGTTGCCGTAGAGGTGCTGCCGACGGCGAGGGTGGCGGCGGCGTTATAGTTGACCGCGGTCAGCGCGCCACCAGTCAGCGCGATCGAGGTCGTGTTCGCCAGCGAACCCGAGGAAGCGACGAGTGAACCGGCCGTGATGGAGGTCGCGCCGGTGAAGGTGTTTGCACCGGTGAGATTAAGTGTGCCCGCTCCGTTCTTCGTGAAGGTTGCGTTGCCTCCCAAGATACCAGCTACCGTTTGCGTCGTGGTATTGTTCGCGGTGAACGACGTCGCTCGCAGTTCGCCCGTGCCGCTCGTAATCGCGCCGGAAGTGAAGGTGACGGCGCCAGCGGCATTATTGAAATTACCCAGGCTAAGCGTGCCGCCCGTGAGGGTCAGGTCGCCTGGGAGAGCATTGGCGATGCCGGCGACGATTGTTCCGGCAGAGAGTGTAGCGCCACCGATGAAGGAGTTGGCCGCCCCTAGGGTCACCGAGCCTGCGGAAGATTTCGTGAGCGTGCCGCCGGTCAGAGTCGCCGTGACGGTACCGCTGTTCAGGGTGACCTTCGAGACGTCGAGGCTGCCGCCGGTGAGCGTGCCGCCGCCAACGACGAAGCTATTCGTCAGCGCGAGCGCGTTGAGGTCGAATGTGCCGCCGTTGAGCGTGATCGTACTCGTGCCGAAGGCGTCGGTGTTCGCACCTTTCAGCGTACCGGCCGTGACGGTCGTCGGGCCCGAGAAGCCCGTGTTCGTGCCGTTGACCGAGAGCGTACCGCCGACGCCGTTCATCGTCAGCGAACCCGCACCGCTGAGCGTGACGTCGAGGTTCAGCGTACCCGACGTGTTAGTCGCGGTAAGCGATGCCGGTGAGAAGGTACCCGAGGCCTGCGTGATCGTGCCGCCCGCGAAGGTGAGCGCGCCGCCGGTCTTGGAGAAAGTCCCGAGGGCCAGCGTACCGCCATTGATCGTGATCGCGCCAGGCAGGGCATCGTCGATGCCGAAGGCCAGCGTTCCGTTGCTGAGCGTCGTCGTGCCATTGAAGGTCGTGTTGGCCCGCGTGATCGTCAGCGTGCCGCCGACGCCGTTCAGGCTCAGCGTGCCGGCGCCGCCGATGAGCGCATCGAGCGAGACCGCGGTGGTCGCGGTGACATTGAGGGAAGTCGCGGAGAGCACGCCCGTCGTGCCGGTCAGGCTGCCGGACGAGAAGGTGACCGTGCCGGTCGCCTGGCTGAAGGCGCCGAGGTCGAGCGTGCCGCCGTTGATCGTGAAGACATTGGTCGACCCGAGTTGATTATTCTTCCCCAAGGCGAGCGAACCGCCGCTTACTGTGGTCGTGCCCGTATAGGAGAACGTACCCGCAGAAGCGAAGGTGGTCGTCCCGCCGCCAATCTTCGTGAATCCGCCGAGTCCGCTGAATGTGCCGCCGAGCGTGCCGCCCGTGGTGCCCGTCGAAAGGGTCGCGCCGGTGCCGATTCCAATCGTGCCCGAGTTTGTGATGACATCGATCGTCTCGTTGCCGCCGAGCGAGAGCGTGGCGGCGGCGGCGATGGTCACGCCGGAAGTCGAGGAGAGCCGGCTGTTGCCCGTCGTCGCGAGTGTGCCGGCGTTGACGTTCGTCGCGCCATTGTAGGTATTGGCGGCGGAGAGCGTCAGCGTACCCGTGCCGGCCTTGGTGAGGTCGAAGCCCGAGCCAGCGACGCCGCCGCTCAGGGTGAGGTTGCCCGTGGTGACGGTGACCGTACGCGAAGCGCCGAGAGTGGCCGCGCCGGAGAGCGTGAGGGCATTGGTGCCGGCGAAGGTGAAGTCGCCGTTGAGCGCGAGCGTGTTGCCGACCGTTAGGCTCGCGGCGGACGCGTCGAGCGTGCCACCGGTAACCGTGAAGGTTCCTGAGCCCAACGCGGTGTTATGGCCGACGTTGAGCGTACCCGCCGAAAGCGTGAGGCCACCGTTGAAGGTGTTCGCACCTGAAAGGGTGACCGCACCGACGCCTGACTTGGTCGCCGCGACGCCCGTGCCGCCGAGGATGGCGCTGATTGTGCCGCCTTGCAGGTCGTAGCTCGAGCCGGTCAACGTGCCGCTGCCCGTGATCGAACCGCCGGTGATTTGCACTGCGCCGACGGTCTCGGAAAGGGCGCCGAGCGCGAAAGTTCCGCCGGCGACGGAGAGCGCGCCGGTATCGGCCAGATGGTTGACCGCGTTGGCGAGGGAGAGGGTGCCGGCGTTGACGGTCGTGCCGCCGGTGTAGGTGTTGATGCCACCCAGCGAGAGCGTGCCCGTGCCAGCCTTGGTGAGGGCGAAGCCCGTGCCGCTGATGACGCCGTTGAGCGAGAGTGTGCTGCCATTGACCGTGACGGTGCGGCTCGCTGCGAGCGTCGTGTTGCCGCTCAGCGTGAGATTATTCGTTCCCGTGAAGACCAAATCGGCCCCCAAGGTGTAGGTATTCGATAGCGTCGGGGCTGCGGCGGAGGCATCGAGGGCGCCGCCGGCGAACGAGAGGGAGCCGCTACCCAGGGCGGACGCATTAGCTAAGATCAGTGTGCCGGCGTTGACGAGTGTCGTGCCGCTGAACGAATTCGCACCGGAAAGGGTGAGCGTGCCGGCGTTGAGCGTGATGCCGCCGGTCGTCGTGGCGATGGCCCCGCTGAGGGTTAGCGCGCCGGCTCCGGCCTTGGTCAGCGAGAACGTGTTTCCGCCGATCGCCCCGCCCAAGGAGAGCGTGTTCGCGGAGACGGTGATCGTGCGGCTCCCCGCCAGCGTGATGGCACCGGTGGTCTGGGTGAGGTTCGCCGTGCCGAGGAAAGTGAAGTCCGACGACAGCGTCAGGACGTTGTTGATGCTGACGGCGCTCGCCGCGTCCAGGTTGCCGCCGTTGAGCGTGACCGTGGTGCCGCTGCCGAAGGCGTTCGCAGCTCCGGCGGAAAGCGTACCGGCGGAAAGCGTCGTATTGCCGAAGGCGTTGCTCGCGCCCGAGAGCGTGAGCTTACCCGCGCCCAGCTTGGTGAGGCCGCCCGTGCCCGTGACGGTGTTGCTCAGGACGACATCCGAGGCGGTCGTGAGCGAGAGGGTCGAGACGCCGGTGGCGACGGTACCGCTAAGGGTCAACGCGCCGGTGGCGACGGCATCGCCCAAGGTGGCGGATGTGTTGAGGGTGAAATTATTCGCCAGCGTCAACGGGCTGGTGCCATTGGTCGAAAGCGTCGTGCCGGAAGCCATCGCGACGACGTTGCCGCCGAGGGCCGTGGCGTTGCCAACCTGGACGGAGCCGACATTCAGATTGAAGCCGCCCGAAAAGGAATTGGCGCTGCCGAGGACGAGCGTGCCCGCGCCCGTCTTCGTGATGCCGACGGTACCGGCGACGGCTGAAGTGATCGTCGCAGTGATACCGGTGCCGACGGAAAGAGTGGGCGAGGTGCCGCTAAACGTCAGCGTGTTCCCGCCGATCGTCGTGTTGCTCGTGCCGAAGGTGATGCCGTTGAGCGTGATGCCGGTCGTCAGCGTCACGTTCATCGGCGAGCCGAGATTGAAGACCGCCGCGTTGCCCGCGCCGCTGACAAAGTTTCCAGACCAGTTATTGGTCGCCGTGTCCCAGTTCGAGTTCGTCGACCCGGTCCAAGTATAGTTGGTGGCTTCGGCGGAGGCGGCCGTGAGGAGCATCGCCATCATCG
>CANFTU010000122.1 GCA_947450005.1 Comamonadaceae bacterium
GGCCACGATGCTGACCGCACCGAGCAGCACCGTGACGCCAAGCCCTTCCAGCAAAGCGGGCAGCGCACCGACAAAAACGGTCCAGTTAAAAAAGGTCTCAATCAGACTCATGCGCGGCATTCTGAACGCCAGCGCGGGCACGCATCCCAGGGGATACGGCCCGCGTTGGCGTGGTCATCAACAGACTTAGAGCTTGGGTACGTCCATCACTTTGACAGTAGATGAACTGTCAGGCGGCGTACTGCCAAACCACTTCTTGTGGGTAGCGGCAATGAAGCCTTCTTTTTTGAGCGTGGTCAGGATGTCATTGACTTTGGCCGCGTCGGCGAAGTTCTTGGCAAACATAAAGGAATAGCGCTCGTTGGTCGGAATACGGGCTACCACGCGGTACTGGGGCTTGTCCTTGATGTAGTACTCCACAGCAGGAATGTCGCTGATATAGCCATCGATACGGCCGGCCGCCAGATCGAGCATGGCGGGAGCCAGGCCTTCGTAGCGGGAGATCTTGGCAATCTTCAGCTTGGCGGTGTTCTCGGTGGCATAGATATCACCGGTGGACGCCGTATCCACACCCACAGTTTTGCCGGCCAGGTCTTCGAGCTTGTCAATCTTGGTGGTTTTCAGGACTGACAAGGATTGGTCGCTGTCGTAGTAAGGCTGGGCGAATGCCAGCGACTCCAAGCGCTTGGCGGTGATGGTGATGGATGAAACCGCGATATGGATACGCCCGGACTGAACTGCAGGAAACAAGCCGTTGAAGGGAATGTTGTCGATCTGCACGGTTTTGCCCGCACGTTTGGCGACTTCGTTGACCAAGTCAATCTCGAAACCAACGATCTTGCCCGAGGCGTCCTGGAACTCCCAGGGCACATTGCCCACGTTGGCACCGACCACCCAATCGGCGGCCATCGCAGCGCCACCGGCTACCGTGAAAATCGACAGCGCCAAGCGCGCCGCAAGGTGTTTGAATTTCATGCTGATTACTCCAAGTTGGGTTTGAAAACGGTTATCGCCACTGCCGCGCGCTGTTAAACACCACGCAGCCACACGATAGCAAGATGAAACGTTTAAATCAACTTTTATTTTTCTGAATCATTTGATTCACCCATGAAAATGCCACGTAAACATAGCAACCGCACCTAGGGCGCTACATTCGCTGGAGTCAAAAAAGCCCCGCAAGCCCCCATGAACCCCAGCCACGACACCCCGCCCCGCCGCCTGACTGCGCAGCAACGGCAGTCGCTGGTCTTCGGCCTGGTGGTGGTGCCAAATTTTTCGCTGATTGCGCTCAGTGCCTGCGTGGACCCGCTGCGACTGGCCAACCAGGTCCTGGGACGCACCGCGTACCGGTCGGTCCTGTTATCGGTGGATGGCGGGCTGGTGGCATCCAGCGACGGCATTCAGGTAATGACGCAGCACAGTCTGGCGGGCGCACCTGCGCTGGATGTGGTCTTTGTGATCGGCCCCAATCCCATACCCAAGCGGGGCTTACGCCCGCTCACGCTGTGGCTGAAAAAAATGGCCGCCAGCGGCATTCCGCTGGGCGGCATCGATACCGGTGCTTATTTAATGGCGCAGGCCGGCTTGTTGGACGGCTACCGCAGCACCATCCACTGGGAAGACCACGAGGCGCTGGCCGAACAGTTCCCCAAAATTGTCGTCACCCAGCATTTTTTTGAAGTGGACCGCGACCGCTATACGTGCAGCGGTGGCGTGGCGCCGCTGGACTTGATGACATACCTGCTCACGCAGGCCCCGGGCAGCCGCCAACTCGCCAACGAGGTTGCGAACCTGCTGGTGGTGGAGCGCCGCAGCCTGACCGATGTGCAAACCGTATCCATCATCCACCAGAGCCGCGTCACCCATCCGAAGGCGGTGGAGGCGCTGCGCTTGATGGAAGCCAATGTGGCCGAACCGCTGACCGTGGCCGAGGTCGCGCAGTTCACCGGCATGGCGCTGCGCAGCTTGCAACGTTTATTCAAAACCAAATTTGGCAAAACGCCGGAACGTGTGTACCTGGACATCCGCCTTGCGCAGGCGCGCCTGTTGGTGCAGCGCAGCGATAAAAGCATCCGCGACATTGCGGTGGCGACCGGTTTTGCCGCGCCGTCGCACCTCACAGCGCGCTACACGCCCCGCTACGGTGCATCGCCGCAGAAAGAACGCGAAAAACGCGATGCGGGATTGGCATTTAAGGAAAGAATATTGTCGTAATAACGAAGCTCTGCGTGCGGGCTTGCCGTAATACTGAAGTGCTTTCGCATCGACCCTCAGGAGAATTGAACATGACCATGCCCGACCTCATCTATATCGACAACGGCGAGCGCGTTCGCCACAGCTTCTCAGACGCCGAGTACGCGAACCGCATCGGCAAATTGCGGGCCATGATGGCCAAGAAGGGCGTGGACACCACCCTGTTCACCAGCTACCACAACATCAATTACTACAGCGACTTTTTGTACTGCTCCTTCGGCCGCTTCTACGGACTGGTGGTGACGCAGGACAAGGTGGTGCTGATTGCCGCCAACATCGACGGCGGCCAACCTTGGCGCAAGGGCGTGTGCGACCGAGCCCTGATTTACACGGACTGGCAGCAGGGCAATTACTTCCGCGCGCTGGCGCAGGAAATCCCCAACAAGGGCCGCGTAGGCTTGGAATTTGACCATTTGCCGCTGGAGCGCATGGACAAAATCAAAGCAGCACTGCCCAGCGCGGAGTTCGTCAACATTGCCGCCGACTGCATGCGCATGCGCATGGTCAAGTCGGCTGAAGAAATTGAATTCATCAAAAACGGCGCGCAGGTCTGCGACGTGGGTGGTGCCGCTTTGGTCGCTGCCGTGCACGCCGGCGTGCCGGAGCACGAAGTGGCGCTGGCCTCGACCCAAGCCATGGTGCGCGAGATTGCCAAGCGCTACCCGCACACCGAGTTGATGGACACCTGGACCTGGTTCCAGTCTGGCATCAACACGGATGGCGCACACAACCCGGTGACCACCCGCAAAGTGCAGCACGGCGACATCCTGAGCCTGAACTGCTTCTCCATGATCTCGGGCTACTACACGGCGCTGGAGCGCACGCTGTTTTTTGGCGATGTGGACGCGGCCTCCCTGCGCCTGTGGGAAATCAATGTGCGTGTGCACGAAGAAGGCCAAAAACTGGTCAAGCCCGGCGTACGCTGCTGCGATGTGGCCCATGCGCTCAACAAAATTTATGAAGAGTACGACGTGCTCCAGTACCGCACCTTCGGTTATGGGCACTCTTTTGGTGTGCTCTCGCACTATTACGGGCGTGAAGCGGGTCTGGAATTCCGCGAAGACATCGATACCGTGCTCGAACCGGGCATGGTGGTGTCGATCGAGCCCATGATCATGCTGCCCGAAGGCATGCCCGGCGCCGGTGGCTACCGAGAGCACGACATTCTGGTGGTCACCGATACGGGCCACCAGAACATCACGGGTTTCCCCTATGGTCCGAAGCACAATGTGATTCGCGGATAGGCATAGACTTTGCTAATCTATCGGGCTTGACCTGAATTAGGAATCCCTCGCACATGCAGAAGCCTTTTGTCCGATTCGACCACGTTGAAAAAAGCTATGACGGCAAGAACCTGGTGGTACAGGATCTGACACTGGACATCGCGCAAGGCGAGTTCCTGACTTTGCTCGGGCCTTCGGGCTCCGGCAAGACCACCACGCTGATGATGCTTGCAGGCTTTGAGACTGCAACGGCCGGTGAGATTTACCTCGACGGCAAGCCGATCAACCGCATCGCGCCCGAGCACCGCAACATCGGCATGGTGTTCCAAAGCTATGCACTGTTTCCGCACATGACGGTGGCCGAAAACGTCGGCTTTCCTTTGAGCGTGCGTGGCGTGACAGGCGAGGCCGCGCGCAGCCGCGTGATGGCGGCGCTGGACAAAGTGGGCTTGAAGGGCCTGGAGTCACGCCGCCCCGCGCAAATGTCGGGCGGGCAGCAACAGCGGGTGGCCGTCGCCCGCGCGCTGGTATTTGAGCCGCAATTGGTACTCATGGACGAGCCGCTCTCGGCATTGGACAAGCAGCTGCGCGAGCAACTGCAATATGAGATCAAGCGCCTGCACCACGATCTGGGTATCACCATCGTCTACGTCACACATGACCAGACCGAAGCGCTGGCCATGTCCGACCGGGTCGCCGTGTTCCACCAGGGCCGTATCCAGCAAATTGATACACCCACGCAGCTCTACGAGCGCCCCGCCAATGCATTTGTGGCCCAGTTCATCGGCGAGAACAACACCCTGCACGGCAAGGTCAGCGCCATGCTGGGAAACACCTGCGAAGTCACGCTAGCGGACGGCACACGTCTGGCGGCGCAGGCGGTGGCTGTCCAAGCCGTCGGACAGGCCACGCGCCTGTCCGTGCGGCCGGAACGCATCCACCTCAACCCGGCTTCGGGTTCGACCGACACATTGGTACACGGCACGGTGGTCGATCTGACCTACCTGGGCCGCTATGCCCGCTTGCGCATGAACGCATGCGGGCTGGACGATTTCATCGTGACGCTTCCCAACGATGGACGCGACCTCAGTCTGCAAACCGGCAGCGCCGCCACCCTGGGGTGGAACGCTGCCGATTGCCGGGCTTTGGACGGCGAGTGAGGGCGGCCTTTTTTTCAACAGGAAACCAGCATGTTCAACAAGATTCACCTAAGTGCACTCACGGTCGTTGGCGCCGCCGTTATTGCCATCCTGCCTACAACCGGCGCTGCTCAGCAAGCGTTGACCGTTGCGTCCTGGGGTGGTGCTTACACCAACAGCCAGATTGAGGCTTATCACAAGCCCTTCACGGCCAAGACTGGCATCAAAATCACCTCGGCTGACTGGGGCGGAACCCTGGGCGAAATCAGCGCACAAGTGAAGTCCGGCAACGTCAAATGGGACGTCGTCGACCTCGAAGCCGCTGAAGCCCTCAAAGGCTGCGAAGAAGGTCTGCTTGAGCGTATTGACCCCGCCAAGCTGCCCGCTGGTGCGGACGGCACACCTGCTGCCAAAGATTTCATCCCCGGCATGATCCTGCCTTGCGCCATTGGCGTGATCGTGTACTCCAACGTGGTTGCCTATGACAAAGCCAAGTACGGCGCAAACGGCCCCAAGACTTTGGAAGACTTCTTCAACGTCACCAAATTCCCCGGTAAGCGCGGTTTGAAAAAAGACCCCAGCGTGACCCTGGAGTGGGCGTTGATGGCTGACGGCGTTGCCGTGAACGACGTGTACAAAGTACTGGGCACCCCTGCCGGTGTGGATCGCGCGTTCAAAAAGCTGGACACCATCAAGAGCAGCATCGTCTGGTGGACCGCCGGCGCACAGCCGCCCCAGCTGCTGGCTTCTGGTGAAGTCGTGATGACGCACTCCTGGCACGGCCGTATCGTTGATGCCAACGTGAAAGAGAAAAAAGACTTCGCGTTGGTGTGGGACGGCCAAATCCAGATCCCTGATCTGTACGCCATCATCAAGGGCACCAAAAACCTCGACGCCGCGCAAGACTTCGTGCGCTTCGCCAGCAGCAGCCAACCCTTGGCTGACCAAGCGAAATACATCCCCTATGCACCTACGCGTAACTCGTCGTTGGCTTTGATCCCGGCATCCAACCCGAACAAAGCCTACCTGCCGAACGCTGGTCATCCTGGCCGTTCCATGTCCACGAACTCGCAGTTCTGGATGGAAAACCAAGACGACTTGAACAAGAAGTTCGCCGCCTGGTTGGCCAAGTAAGAACATGGTCGCCGACAGCACAACCGCCCTGGGGCAGCGCCTGCGTAAAGCAGAGCGGCGCGGCCACTTCTGGGCTTATGTGCTGATCGCGCCCCTGTTCCTGTTTGTTGCGCTGAGCTTTATCGTGCCCCTGGGCACGGTATTGCTCAACAGCGTGTATGACCCGATCATTCCGGACAACCTGCCACGCACTGTGCGTGCGCTGGATGCCTGGAATGGTCCCCGCGATCAAATCCCCCCTGAACCCGTCTTTGCCGCCTTAGCGCAAGACCTCAAAGTCGCCGTGCAAGAGCAAAAGGCCGGTGCGATTGCCAACCGGTTGAACATTGAAGAATCCGGCTTGCGCACCCTATTTATGCGCGCCGCGCGCCGCGTCGCTGCACAAGAAGAAGGCCCCTGGATCCCGTTTTTTGAAGCCGCCGACCCTGCCTGGGTCCAGCCGCTGATGTGGGGCAACATCCGTAACCTTGCTGCCCCCACCCATTCGCTTTTTTTCCTGTCCGCGCTGGATTCGCGGCGTCTGGCCGACGCCAGCGTCGCCCAGCAACCCGAAGACCAGCGCATCCACATCACGATTTACCTGCGCACGCTGGGCGTTGCGCTCACCGTCACGTTGGCGTGTTTGGCACTGGGCTTCCCCCTGGCGTATCTGTTGGCGCATCTGCGCGACAAGACCGCGAACCTGCTGCTGATATTGGTGCTGCTGCCGTTTTGGACTTCGCTGCTGGTGCGCACCACCGCGTGGATGGTGGTGCTGCAAAAAGAAGGCGTGATCAACTCGCTGCTTCAAGCGCTGGGGCTGATAGCCGAGCCGCTGCCGCTGGTGTTCAACCGCTTTGGCGTGGTGACGGCGATGACGCACATCCTGCTGCCCTTCATGATCCTGCCGATGTATTCGGTCATGCGGCAAATCCCC
>CANFTU010000123.1 GCA_947450005.1 Comamonadaceae bacterium
GTACGGCGAATAGAATCGCCGCCATTGTCGCCGCCCCGAGCGGCTTGTTCCCGCGCCCGGCATAGTCCTGGCGCGCCACCGCGTTCTTTCACCACATCTATGTCACCCAATCTGCACCCCATGGTCAACGTGGCCGTCAAAGCGGCCCGCCTGGCCGGCAACATCATCAACCGCGCGGCGCTGGACGTCGAGGCGGTGCGGATCTCGCAAAAGCAGGTGAATGACTTTGTCACCGAGGTCGATCAAGCCGCCGAACAGGTGATCATCGAAACCCTGCTGGCCGCCTACCCCGGCCACGGCATCATGGCCGAAGAATCCGGCAGCGAACACGGCGCCCAGGATTCCGAATACGTCTGGATCATTGACCCGCTGGATGGCACGACCAACTTCATCCACGGCTTTCCCAGCTACTGCGTCAGCATCGGCCTGGCCGTGCGCGGCAAGATGGAACAGGCCGTGGTGTACGACCCCACGCGCAACGACTTGTTCACCGCGACCAAAGGCCGTGGCGCGTTCCTCAACGACCGGCGTATCCGCGTCTCCAAACGCACCGACCTCACCGGCACTTTGCTGGCCACGGGCTTCCCTTTTCGCAAGGGCGACAATTTTCCACGCTACCTGGCCATGCTGGCCGACATCATGCCGCGCACGGCGGGCTTGCGCCGCCCGGGAGCCGCCGCGCTGGACCTGGCGTATGTAGCGGCCGGCCGCACCGACGGCTTCTTTGAATCCGGCCTCAAACCCTGGGACATTGCCGCCGGTTCCCTGTTGGTGACCGAGGCCGGCGGGCTGATTGGCAACTTCACCGGCGAAGCCGATTACCTGGACCACGGTGAGTGCATCGCCGCACCACCGCGCATTTACGGCCAGCTCGTCTCCATCCTGGCCCGCTACAGCCAGTTTGCGCCGGCCCATGACAAGTCCCTGGCCAGCGAGCGCATCCGCGAGGTGCAGGAACAAGTTCAGTCGGAACACGCAGCGTCTGCCGCCTCCCCCGCAGACCCGGACTGATGCAGCATCCCATGGGCCCTCGGCCCGTGGGTTACAGTTTGGCGTCGCACATGGTGTGAACCGACGCTTGTATTTTCATCAGGAGCCTTCCATGCAACAGTTTCTTCGCAATTCCCGTTCTATCGCCGGTGCTGCCGCGCTGGCCGCCGCCGCGCTCGGCGCGTCCTCGGGCGCGCAAGCCGCAGAGCCGGCATCCTGCCAGGCCGTGCGCTTTGCCGATGTGGGCTGGACCGACATCACCGCCACCACGGCCGTGGTCTCCGAGATCCTCAAAGGCATTGGCTACAAGCCCAGCGCACAGGTGCTGTCGGTTCCCGTGACCTACCGCAGCATGAAAGACAAGAAGATTGACGTGTTCCTGGGCAACTGGATGCCCTCGATGGAAGGCGACATCAAGCCCTACGCAGCCGACGGTTCGGTCGAAACCATCGGCGCCAACCTCGAAGGCGCGAAATACACCCTGGCCGTACCGGATTACGTGGCTGAAGCCGGCGTCAAAACCTTTGCAGACATTGCCAAGAACGCCGACAAGTTCCACAAAAAAATCTACGGCATCGAGCCCGGCAACGACGGCAACCGCCTGATCCTGGACATGATCAAGAAGAAAGCGTTTGACCTCGGCGGCTTCAAGCTGGTCGAGTCCAGCGAAGCCGGCATGGTCTCCCAAGTGATGCGCGCCGTGCCCAAGCAAGAGTGGGTGGTTTTCCTGGGATGGGCACCCCACCCCATGAACACCAAAATCAAAATGGTGTACCTGAGCGGCGGTGACGACTTCTTCGGCCCCAACTACGGTGGTGCCACCGTGTACACCAACACCCGCAAAGGCTATTCCGCCGAATGCCCCAATGTCGGCGCGTTGCTGAAGAACACCAGGTTCAGCCTGGAAGCGGAAAACGAAATCATGTCCTCCATCCTGGACAAGAAAATGAAACCCGCAGCCGCCGCGCAAACCTGGCTCAAGGCCAACGCCTCCACCTGGGGCAACTGGCTGGCTGGCGTGAAAACCTTTGAAGGCAAAGACGTCACCCCGGCGATGATCGTCAAGTAAAAACATGCTGGGAGGCTTGGACGCCGCGCTGGAGTGGCTCACCGGGAACAAGATTCCCCTGGGTGAGTTCATTTCAGGCGTGGTGGACCAGATTACGCAGGGCGCGCCCTGGCTGTTTGACCTGATCTCCGGCGTGCTTGGCGCGCTGGTGCTGGGTTTCACCGGCGCGCTGCAATGGGTGCATCCACTGATCATGGTATCCATCGTTTGCGCGCTGGCGTGGTACCTGCAACGCTCGGCGCGGCTCACGGTGTTTGTGGGCGCGGCGCTGCTGCTGATTATCAATATGGGCTATTGGGGCGAAACCATGGAAACGCTGTCCATGGTGGTCTTTGCCACCCTCACCTGCGTACTCATTGGCGTGCCCATTGGCATTGCGGCGGCGCACAGGCCATGGCTGGAAGCCGGCCTGCGCCCCTTGCTGGATTTGATGCAAACCATCCCGACTTTCGTCTACCTGATTCCCACCCTCATCCTGTTTGGTCTGGGCGTAGTGCCCGGGCTGATTTCCACCGTCATCTTCGCCCTGCCCGCGCCGATCCGGCTCACTACGCTGGGAATTGCGTCGGTGCCGCGCCCGCTGCTGGAAGCCGGGGAAGCGTTCGGGGCCACGCGTTCGCAATTGCTGTGGAAAGTGGAAATTCCGCACGCCCTGCCGAGCATCATGGCCGGTGTCACGCAATGCATCATGCTCAGCTTGTCCATGGTGGTGATCGCCGCGCTGGTGGGTGCGGACGGTCTGGGCAAGCCCGTGGTGCGGGCGCTCAACTCGGTGAACATTGCCGACGGCTTTGAAGCCGGTCTGGCCATCGTGATCGTGGCCATCGTGCTGGACCGCCTCTGCAAATCCACACCGCATGGCTGACCGGCAGTCCAGCGCGCCACCCATGGCCGAGTTCCGGCATGTGGATGTGGTGTTCGGCAAAAACCCCGCTGCCGCTTTGGCTTTGCTGGACGCCGGTAAAAACCGCCAGGAAATTTTGGACGCCACCGGCGCAGTGCTGGGTGCTGCAGATTGCAGCCTGAGCGTGGCTGAGGGTGAAATTTCTGTTTTGATGGGCCTGTCCGGTTCGGGCAAATCCACGCTGCTACGCTGCCTCAACGGTCTGAACCAGGCCAACCGGGGTTCGGTTCTGGTGCGTGAGCGCAGCGGCGACACCGTGGACCTGACCCGCTGCGACGCCACCACCCTGCGCCGCTTGCGCACCAGCCGCGTGGCCATGGTGTTCCAGCAATTTGCGCTGCTGCCCTGGCGCACGGTGAGCGAAAACGTGGGCCTGGGGCTGGAGCTCAGCGGCATGCCCGCCGCGCAGCGCGCCAAGATCGTCGCCGAAAAACTGGAACTCGTCGGCCTGCAAGCCTGGGGCCACAAATACGCGCACCAGCTCTCCGGCGGTATGCAGCAGCGCGTCGGCCTGGCCCGCGCGTTTGCCACCGACGCCGACATCCTGCTCATGGACGAGCCCTTCTCGGCCCTGGACCCGCTGATCCGCGAACATCTGCAACACGAGCTGCTGCAACTGCAAAAGCAACTAAAAAAGACCATCGTCTTCGTCAGCCACGACCTGGACGAAGCCATCAAACTGGGCAACCACATCACCATCATGGACGGCGGGCGCATCGTGCAGTCCGGTGAGCCCGAGCAGGTGGTGCTCAACCCGGCCAACGCCTATGTGCGCGACTTTGTGGCGCACATGAACCCCATCAAAGTGCTGCGTGCGCGCTCGCTGATGACGCCGCTGGCGGCGTTGGAAGCGCAGGCAGGGCGCATCCAGCTGGACTGGACCGGCCACCATCTGCTGAGCCTGGACGCCGGCGGCGCACCCGCGCAGATCGACATCGAAGGCGGCCCCGGCCACTTGCTGCCCTACACCGACACGCTGGACGTGGTGGCCGCCGGGCTCGATGGCCGCAGCGTGATCATCGTCAGCCCCGACACCTTGCTGGAAAAAATCATTCACATCCGCCACGCCACCGGGCGGCCCCTGCTGCTGTGCGAAGACGGGCGCTTCATCGGTGTGGTGGGCGACCAGGAAATTTACGGCGGCATGCTGCGCTCCACGCTGGCCCCCTAGGGGTTTATGCGTACTTGACACCTCTGCCAGCGTCCCGCACGCTGCATGACCCTGCGGCCCTGGTCGGCTGCACGGATTTCAGCCGGCCCGCGTCGAGGCTGGCGTAACCCAGAGGAGTTCTACGCATGACCCAGACCACCCCTTCCCAGCGCGCCAGCGCCTGGCTGTCCAGCTTTAGCGCAGCACTTGGCCGGCACGATGCTGACGCCACCGCCGCATTGTTTGACGAGGAATGCTATTGGCGTGACCTCGTCTCGTTCACCTGGAACGTATGCACGCAGGAGGGACGCGGCGCGATTGCGGCCATGGTCAAGTCCCGCGCCGCCGATGTGGCCGCGGGCAACTTTCTGCTGGAAGGCGAAGCCAGCGAAGCCGGTGGCGTGGTCGACGCCTGGTTCACCTTTGAGACCGGCGTGTCACGCGGGCGCGGCCACTTGCGCCTCAAAGCCACCGACCACGGCGACAAAGCCTGGACGCTGCTGACCACCATGGTCGAACTCAAAGGCCACGAAGAAAAAACCGGCACCCACCGCATCAAAGGCGCGGAACACGGCGTGCACAAGGGCCGCAAAAGCTGGCAGGAGCTGCGCGAGCAAGAAGCCGCCAACCTGGGCTACACCGAGCAACCCTATGTGCTGATCATCGGTGGCGGTCAGGGCGGCATCGTGCTCGCTGCGCGGCTGCGCCGCCTGGGCGTGCCCACCATCATCGTGGAGAAAAACGCTCGCCCCGGCGACTCCTGGCGCAACCGCTACAAAAGTCTGTGCCTGCACGACCCGGTCTGGTACGACCACCTGCCCTACCTGCCCTTCCCCAACGACTGGCCGGTGTTCGCCCCCAAAGACAAAATCGGCGACTGGCTGGAGAGCTACACCAAGATCATGGAGCTCAATTACTGGGGCTCCACCGTGGCCAAAAAAGCGCATTTCGATGAAGCCACAGGCGAGTGGGAAGTGCAGGTCGAGCGCGACGGCAAACCTGTCACCCTGCGACCCAAGCAGCTGGTGTTTGCGCTGGGTGTCTCGGGCTACGCCAACGTGCCGAAAATTACTGGCGCGGAATCCTTCCAAGGCGATCAACACCACTCCAGCCGCCACCCCGGGCCGGAAAAGTACAAAGGCAAAAAAGTCGTGGTGCTGGGCTCCAACAACTCGGCGCACGACATCTGCGCCGCGCTGGTGGAACACGATGTGGACGTGACCATGGTGCAGCGCAGCTCCACGCACATCGCCCCCTCGGATTCGCTGATGGACCTGGCGCTGGGCGGCCTGTACAGCGAACAGGCGGTGCAAAACGGCATCGACCACCACAAGGCCGATCTGGTGTTCGCCAGCGTGCCCTACAAAATCATGCACGGCTTCCACATCCCGGTCTACGAGGCGATGAAAAAGCGCGACGCCGACCTGTACGGCCGCCTGGAGAAAGCCGGCTTCATGCTGGACTTCGGCGACGATGGCTCGGGCCTGTTCATGAAATACCTGCGCCGTGGCTCGGGCTATTACATCGACGTGGGTGCGTCCGAGTTGGTGGCCAACGGCAGCATCAAGCTCAAGAGCCGGACCAATATCGAGAGCATCAACCCCAAGTCAGTCACGCTGTCTGACGGCACCGAGCTGCCAGCCGACGTGCTGGTCTACGCCACCGGCTACGGCTCCATGAACCAGTTCCTGGCCGACATCGTCTCGCCCGAAGTTGCCGACCGCGTGGGCAAGGTCTGGGGCCTGGGCTCGTCCACCACCAAAGACCCCGGCCCCTGGGAAGGTGAGCTGCGCAATATGTGGAAACCCACCAACCAGCCCCAGCTCTGGATCCACGGCGGCAACCTGCACCAAAGCCGCCACTATTCGCAGTTCCTGTCGCTGCAACTGAAGGCGCGTTACGAGGGCATTGCCACGCCGGTGTACGCGCAGGCTTCGGTGCACCATCTGCGCTAGCCACGCACCCGCGCCAGGCCGCAGGGTCTGGCGCGCGCGGGTGGCTTGCTAGACTCGCCCGGATGTCTGCCGCCGCCCCGACCCACCCGCCACACACCCCCATGATGGCCCAGTACCTGGGCATCAAGGCGCAGCATCCGGACACGCTGCTGTTCTACCGCATGGGCGATTTTTACGAGCTGTTTTTTGACGATGCGCACAAGGCGGCGGGCATTCTGGATATCACGCTGACGCACCGGGGCCAGAGCGCGGGGCAGCCGATTCCGATGGCGGGCGTGCCCTTTCATGCCATGGAAGGTTATCTGGCCAAACTGATACGCCACGGCGAGTCGGTGGCGATTTGTGAGCAGGTGGGCGAAGTCGGTGGCAAAGGGCCGGTGGAGCGCAAAGTCTTGCGCGTGGTGACGCCCGGCACGCTCACCGACGCAGAACTGTTGAACGACAAA
>CANFTU010000124.1 GCA_947450005.1 Comamonadaceae bacterium
CCGATGGTGGATTTGCCGGCACCACTTTCGCCAATCAAACCCAGCACCTGGCCTGCGCGCAGCTCCAAGTCGACCGACTTGACGATGGGCGCACCGCTCATCACGGCGTCGAGCCGCAGGCCCGTCATCTGCAAAATGATCTTGTCCGATGCCATGTCAGAGCTCCGCTTGCGCGCCGGAGGGGCGTGCGTCAATCGACAACATCCAGTCGACCATCAGGTTGACCGACACCGTGAGCAAGGCAATCGCGGTGGCCGGATAAATCGGCGCCATCATGCCGAAGTTAATGGCCGCCGCGTTTTCGCGCACCATGCCGCCCAGATCTGCGTAGGGCGGTTGAATGCCCAGGCCGAGGAAGGACAGTCCTGCGATAAACAAAAAGTTAAAGCAAAAACGCAATCCGAATTCTGAGACGAGCGGCGCCCATGCGTTGGGCAGGATTTCGCGGGTGATCACCCACCACAGCCCTTCGCCCCGCAGGCGGGCCGCCTCCACGTACTCCATGACGTTCAGATTCATACCCAGCGCCCGGGAGAGGCGGAACACGCGGGTGGAGTCCAGCACCGCGATGGTGAGAATCAGCACCGGGATGCTCGAGCCGAAGACGCCCAGAATGATCAAGGCAAAAATCAGGCTAGGGATGGACAGCATCACGTCGACCAGCCGGGTGAAAAACACATCCACCCAACCGCCGAGCACTGCGCTGACCAGGCCGGTCAGGATGCCGATCAGGAATGAAAGCGCCGTAATGGCCAGCGCTACGCCGATCGTCATGCGGCTGCCGTACATCATGCGGGTGAGCATGTCGCGCCCGATCTGGTCGGCGCCGAAAATCATTTTGGCTGATGGCTCGTCCCAGGTTCCGCCGACGTTGGCTGACTCAGAGTAGGGCGCGATCCAGGGCGTGAACAGCGATACGAGAACAAAAATGGCAACCACCGCCATGCCAAAGGCGGCAGACGCGGTCAATTTGTGGCCGAAGAGTTTCATGGTGGGTAGGGCGGAGAAACGCTTAACGCTGGTGGCGCAGGCGGGGGTTGACCACGATGACCAGGATGTCGGCCAGCGTGTTGAGCATCACGAACACGGTGGCGAATGTCAGGCCGCAAGCCTGGATCACCGGCACATCGCGCTTGGACACGCCATCCACCATGTACTGGCCCAAACCGGGGTAGACAAAGACCGCCTCGATCACCACCACACCGACCACCAGATAGGCCATGTTGAGCGCAATCACGGTGATGATGGGCGCTGCCGCATTGGGCAGCGCATGGCGCACGATCACACGGGCGCGCGGCGCGCCTTTGAGGAAGGCCATTTCAATATAGGGGGTTGACATCACCGAGAGCACCGAGCTGCGCGTCATGCGCAGCATGTGGGCGGCCACCAGCAGGGTCAGCGTCAGCGCAGGCAGCGTGGTTTGGAACACCCGCTCGCTGAATTCCATGTTCTTGGACACCATGGCCAGAGAGGGAAACCACTGGTATTCCACCGAGAAAAAGATGATCAGGATGTAAGCGATAAAAAACTCGGGCAGCGAGATCGCAATCAACGTGAGGATGTTGGACAAGCGGTCCGAGAGCTTGCCCTCGTTGATGGCCGCCAGGATGCCCAGACCGACCGACAGGGGGATGGCAATCACCGCCGCGTACCCGGCCAGAAACAGGGTGTTGCGCAGGCGCGGCATCAGGTCGTCGATGATGACGCGCTTGTTGGTCAGTGCAACGCCGAGATCGCCGTGCAGCGCGCCCACCAGCCAGTTCCAATAGCGCAGATGCGCTGGCACATCCAGCCCCAGCTCGCGTCGGAAAACCACCAGTGCTTCCGGTGTGGCGCCTTGACCCAGCACCGCAGACGCCACGTCACCGGGCAGGATTTGCGTGCATACAAATATCAACACCGACACGGCAAACAGGGTCAACACCCCGAGCAGCAGCCGGTTCACAATCAACTTAGCCATGGAGCGCCATTAGTCATAAAGGATTCACGTAAGGGTTCACTTGCGCCTCGAGCATAACGCCATGACAGTGTCTGCCAAGTGTGCCCAAAAAAAAGGGGCAGGGCGCAAGCCCAACCCCTTTGCGGTAACCGGAAAACGACGCCGTCTGTTACCAGGCCGGCATCGTCCTCGCTTTAGGCGAACCAGCCTTTTTCAGCGATCCGGGCGTCACCGAAGTCATAACGACCGGATGGGGTCAGGCCCATCAGTTTCGTGGTGTGCGCGTCCAGGTAATCCTGCACCGCGTAGTTCACCATGCCGGAGTTTTGCGACACCAGCGACTGGCAGCGCGAGTACAGGTCCTGGCGCTTCTTGGGATCGATTTCCAGGCGCGCAGCTTCCAGCGCCTTGGTGAAGTCGGCATTCTCGAAGTGGCTGTCGTTCCAAGGATTGCTCTTTCCGCCGTAGAAGATGGAGGTGAGCTGGTTGTCGATGGTCGGACGGTTGCCCCAATACACCGCGCAGAACGGCACTTTGAGCCAGACGTTGTCCCAGTAGCCGTCGCCGGATACGCGCTTCAAGTCCAGGTTGATGCCGGCTTTGGCCAGCGATTCCTGGAAGATCTGGCCCGCGTCGGTCGCGCCGGAGAACGCGCCTTCGGAGACTTGCAGTTCGATAGCGCCGGAGTAGTTGGCCTTCTTCATGTGGAATTTGGCTTTTTCCGGGTCGTAGCGGTTCAGCGGTTGTTTGGTATCGAAGAATTTCATCTTCGGTCCCACGCAGTTGTCGTTACCGATGGAGGCAAAGCCGCTGTAGACGTTGTCCACGATTTTTTGGCGGTCGATACCGTACTTGAGCGCCATCATGACATCGGGGTTGTTGAAAGGTCCCTTGTCGGTGTGGGCCACGAAGCAGAAGCGGTTGCCCATGCCCGGTGTGCGGGAGACGACCAGGTTCTTGTTCTTGGCGAGCAAGGCGGCGGTCTTGGGGTTCACGCGGTTGATGATGTCCACGGTGCCGGTCTGCAGTGCGGTGGTGCGCTGGTTGGCATCGCCGATGTAGATCAGTTCAACACGGTCAAAGTAGGCGCGGTTGGGCTTCCAGTAGTTGCCGGGCTTGCGCTTGAAGGTGGCACGCACGCCGGGTTGGAACTCGTCGAGCGTGAACGCACCGGTTCCATCGGGCTTGCTGTAGTCCTTGAAGCCGTTGGGTACAACGATGATGTGGTAGTCGCTCAGGTTGTAAGGCAAGTCCACATTGCCTTTGCTCATGGTGATCTGCACTTGGTGCGAAGACAGCTTTTTGATCTCTTTGATGTCTGCCAGCAGGGCCTTGGCGGGCGATTTGGTCTCGCCGCGGTGCATGTTCAAGGAGTAGATGACGTCATCGGCGTCCAGGGTTTTGCCGGAGGTGAAGGTCACGCCTTTGCGCACGTTGAAGACCCAGTCAGCCGCGCCGGGCTTGACATCCCAGCTCTCAAACAGTTCGCCGGTGGCGTCGCCGTTATCGGCCACTTCGATCAGGTTGTTCCAGAGCATCAGGCTCATGTTGATGGGGATGGAGTCCGCATAGGTCAGCGGATCCAGGCTGTCAGAGGGCGAGCCGCCTTCCATACCCATGCGCAGGGTTCCGCCCTTTTTCGGAGCGCCGGCACCCATCGCGGTTTGCGCGGACGCGGGGATTGCACCCATCAAACCCAGAGCGGCAGCGCCGGTGAGAATTTGACGGCGATCCAGGATGATTCCCGATTCGGTTTGGTTTTCAAGGTGTGCCATGTGTCTAAATTTCCTATAAGTTCTATCAACAATGTTCCGAACGTTTCTCTTTTGTGTGAACCGTTGGTACTGCCCGAGGCAAGGAAGTTTGCGCTCCGAGAGTCATCTTACGGTATGGAACCCCCCTGTGCACCCTCAGGTAATCCCTAGGTACACGCGTTTTTGCCCATTTTTTCTGACACCTCGGCAATTCCTCAGATTGACTGCATCGGAGCGTCCGCAGTCGTCACGCCGCTGTCACACACCACGCCAATGCGGCGGGCGTTTTTCACCGAAAGCGCGCGGGCCTTCCGCCGCATCCTCGCTGCGCAGCATGGCGCGGTAGGCCGGTAACTGCTGTTGGCGAAGAACCTGGTAGCCCGCCTGAACGGCCAGCCCCTGCGTGTGCCGCAAGACCTCTTTGATCGCCGCCTGCGCCAGCGGCGCGTTGGCCGCCAGCGTCTGTGCCAATGCCCAAGCGGATGGCAGCAACTGATCCGGCGGGGCAACCTGGTTCACCAGACCCCAGCGCAACGCCTCGGCCGCACCCATGCGCCGACCGGTGAGCAGCAGTTCGGTGGCAATCGCCCGGGGCAAGCGCTGCGGCAGGCGCAGGACGCCGCCCGAATCCGCCATCAGCCCCAGCTTGACTTCAGGCAGTGCGAATTCAGCGGTGTCGGATGCGACGATCAGGTCAGCCGCCAGCGCCAGCTCAAAGCCCCCGCCCATGGCCAGTCCGTTGACCGCGGCGATCACCGGTTTGCTCAGGGTGAAAAATTCGGTGAGCCCGGCAAAGCCGCCCGGCCCGTGGTCGGCGTCCACCGCTTCGCCCTCGGTGGCAGAGCCCAAATCCCAACCCGCCGAGAAAAACCGCCCGGTGCCTGTGATGATGCCCACGCGCAGCGCCGGGTCGTCTTGCAGACGCGCAAACGCAGCGTACAGCGCCTGGCTGGTCGGCACGTTGATGGCGTTGGCCTTGGGGCGGTTCAGGGTGATGGTGAGCACGCCTGCTTCGGCGTGGCAATGGACGGCGTCGGTTGTGTGCATGGCGGCTTCTTTCAAGGGGTTTTCAATCGGATCAGGGCGTCCACCGCCAGCACGCCGCGCCCCTTCGGCAGCACCAGCACGGGATTGACGTCCAGCTCCACCAGTTGCGCTTCGTGCGCCTGCGCGTAGTCGGCCACGGCCATTACCGCGTTCACCAGCGCGTCCACATCGCCTGCCGCCTTGCCGCGAAAACCGGTGAGCAGCGGCCAGACTTGGAGCGATTGCAGCGCCGCCAGAACATCGTGGCGCGCAAGCGGGAACAGCAGCGTTACCGCGTCCTGCAAAAGCTCCACCAACACCCCGCCCGCGCCAAGCGTGAGCGTGAGGCCAAATTGCGCGTCGCGCTGCACGCCCACAATCAGTTCCAGCACCACGTCGCGGGCCATTTCTTCCACCAAAAAGCGCTCTGACAGGTGGGCCATGCGGGTCAGCGCATCGGACAGCGCCGCCGCATCGCGCAGATTGAGCGCCACGCCGCCGGCCTCGGTTTTGTGGGCCAACTGTTCTGACACCGCCTTCAGAACGACCGGAAAACCAAGTTGTATCGCGTAATCCAGCGCCTCGCCTGCCGCGACCACCCGTCCGCTTGGAACCGGCAGCCCGTATGCGGCAAGCGCCGCCTTTCCCGCAGCTTCGTCCAGCGTGCGCACCGGTGCCATGGCGGGTTGCGCAATCAGCGCAGCCAAGGGCGTTGTGCGGGCCAGCCGCGCGCGGGCTGCACCGATATCCGCTGCGTGGCCGATAGCGGCGATGCAATCTGCCAAACCCTGCATCGGCGCTACGCCGCGCGCAAGCAAGGTGTGTGCAATGTCTTCGGGCAAATCTTCGGGCAAAGAGGCGACCACGGTCGCGCCGCTGCCTGGCCCGGCTTGCGTGGCCGCGTCGGCAAAGGCGTCCACCGCAGCCCCCCAGCTGTCGGCGCTGCACCGGTCCAGGCGGGGGTAGTCCAGCACCAGAATATGCGCGTCAAAAAGGCACTCCATCAGTCCGGAAAAGCACGCGCCCAAAGCGGTGCGGTCGCCCCAGATGTAGGTGTGGTAGTCGAGCGGGTTCGCCACGGTAACCTTGTCGCCCAGTACCGCGTGCATGCGGTGGTAGGCGGCGTCTGGCAGGGCCGGCATTTCCAGACCGCGCGCCTGCGCCAGATCAGCCATGAGTGACGCCTCGCCACCTGAGCAGCTCGCGCTAATGATGCGCCGCCCGGGCAGCGCCCCGTGTACGTGCAGAAATTTCAGGGTCTCCAACATCTCGGCAGGCTCGCGCACCCGAGCCACGCCACAACGCGCAAACAGCGCTTCATACAAGGCGTCGGGTCCGGCCAGCGAGCTGGTGTGGCTCATGGCCGTTTGTGCGCCCAATGCGGACGACCCGGCTTTCAGTGCGACCAGCGGCACGCCCTGCGCCAGCGCCTGCAGGGCCACGGCGCTGAACGCGGCCACGTTGTCAAGTCCCTCAATGTGCAAGCCGATGGCGCTGACGCGCGGATCGGCCAGTAGCGCCTGCACGATGGCCTCCATGCTGTCACCGGCCTTGTTGCCCACGGTGATCAAGTAGGCCAGCGGCAGCCCGCGCCGCTGCATGGTCAGGTTCAGGCCGATGTTGCCGCTTTGCGTGACGATGGCCACGCCGCGCTCCACCCGCTGCCCGCCGTGCTGGTCCGGCCACAGCGCCACGCCGTCCAGGTAGTTCAGCATGCCGTAGCAGTTGGGCCCGACCAGCGCCATGTCCCCGGCGGCTGTCACTAATTCGTGTTGTAGCGCA
>CANFTU010000125.1 GCA_947450005.1 Comamonadaceae bacterium
CTCGCAATTGCTGGGTTTGATGCAATCGCCCATTTCCCGCACAGCCCGCGTGCTGGCGGCTTTGGCCGAAAAGCGCGGCGAAGGTGCAGCTGCACCCGCTGAGCAGGCAAGCGCTGAGCCCGCCGCCGCGTAAGCGGTGGCCCGTAGTAACCAATTTTTAGGAAAACACAATGGCATTCGATAAAGACGCATTTTTGACCGCGCTGGACAGCATGACGGTTATGGAACTCAACGACCTGGTGAAAGCCATCGAAGAGAAATTTGGTGTGAGCGCAGCTGCGATGGCGGCGCCCGCAGGTGGTGGCGGCGGCGGCGGTGGCGCAGCGGCAGCTGAAGAGAAGACCGAGTTCAACGTGATGTTGCTCGAAGCCGGCGCGAACAAAGTGTCGGTCATCAAGGCGGTGCGCGAGATCACCGGCTTGGGTCTGAAGGAAGCCAAAGATCTGGTCGACGGCGCGCCTAAAGCGGTCAAAGAAGCCATGCCGAAGGCTGACGCCGATGCAGCGCTCAAGAAACTGGTGGAAGCCGGTGCCAAAGCTGAACTGAAATAAGTTCAGTTTGTACGGGCCGGGGGCTCCCCGGTCTGTACGCGCGCAGAGCGCACTCTCAAACGGCGCTTGCACCGTTTGAGAGTGTTTTCTGATTTCGACTGCAGAAGACGGCTTGGGTCGGGTTGCGTGCAATGCGCGACCGTCCGCCAATGGTTGGTAGTGGCCAATCACCAAGAAATATACACAGTCGCCTAGGGGCCCCCAAAGGTTCCTCAGATTTTGTCCGGAGATCGAATGGCCTACAACTTTACTGAACGTAAACGCATCCGCAAGAATTTTGGTAACCGCGACAGCGTGCTGGAAATTCCGTACCTGCTGCAAATGCAAAAAGACGCGTACACCGCGTTTTTGCAAGCCGACGCCAATCCGAAAAAGCGCACCGATGAAGGCTTGCAAGCCGCGTTCAACGCTGCCTTCCCCATCGTCTCGCACAACGGATTTGTGGAGATGAAGTATTCCGAATACAACCTGGCCAAGCCCGCGTTTGACGTTCGCGAGTGCCAGACCCGTGGACTCACCTACGCCTCCGCCGTGCGCGCGCGGGTGCAGCTGATCATTTATGACCGCGACGCCTCGACCTCCCAAAACAAGGTCATCAAGGAAGTCAAAGAGCAAGAGGTTTACATGGGCGAAGTGCCGCTCATGACCGGCAAGGGCTCATTCATCATCAACGGTACCGAGCGCGTGATCGTGTCCCAGTTGCACCGCTCGCCCGGCGTTTTCTTCGAGCATGACAAGGGCAAAACCCACAGCTCGGGCAAGTTGCTGTTCTCGGCACGCATCATCCCTTACCGTGGTTCCTGGCTGGACTTTGAATTCGATCCCAAAGACCTGCTGTATTTCCGCGTGGACCGCCGCCGCAAGATGCCTGTGACGATTCTGCTCAAGGCCATCGGCCTGAACAATGAATCCATCCTCGCCAACTTCTTTGTTAACGACAACTTCCGCCTGATGGACAGCGGCGCGCAAATGGAATTTGTGCCCGAGCGCATGAAGGGCGAGATCGCCCGCTTCGACTTGACCGACAAGTCCGGCAACGTGATCGTTGCCAAAGACAAGCGCGTCACCGCGCGCCACACGCGCGACCTGCAGCAAACCGGCACCAGCCACATCAGTGTTCCCGAAGACTTTTTGCTCGGCCGTGTCGTGGCCCGCAACATCGTTGACGCGGACAGCGGCGAGATCATTGCCAAGGCGAACGAAGAGCTGACCGATGTGCTGTTGAAAAAGCTGCGCACCGCCGGCATTGAAGAGGTGTCCTGCATTTACACCAATGAGTTGGACCAGGGCGCCTATATCTCGCAAACCCTGCGCACCGATGAGACCGCGGACGAATTCTCTGCACGCGTGGCCATCTACCGCATGATGCGCCCCGGCGAGCCGCCAACTGAAGACGCCGTGCAAGCGCTGTTCCAGCGCCTGTTCTACAACCCCGACACCTACGACCTGTCGCGCGTGGGCCGCATGAAGTTCAACGCCAAGATGGGCCGTGCCGAGTCCACCGGCCCCATGGTGTTGACCAACGAAGACATTTTGTCGGTTGTCAAAATTCTGGTTGACCTGCGCAATGGTCGTGGCGATGTCGATGACATCGACCACTTGGGTAACCGCCGCGTGCGTTGCGTGGGCGAACTCGCTGAGAACCAGTACCGCACCGGCTTGGCGCGGATAGAGAAAGCCGTGAAAGAGCGTTTGGGCCAGGCCGAGCAAGAGCCGTTGATGCCGCACGACTTGATCAACTCCAAGCCCATTTCGGCAGCGCTCAAAGAATTCTTCGGCGCGTCGCAGCTATCGCAGTTCATGGACCAGACCAATCCGCTGTCCGAGATCACCCACAAGCGCCGCGTGTCGGCCCTTGGCCCGGGTGGTTTGACCCGCGAGCGCGCTGGCTTTGAAGTGCGCGACGTGCACGTGACCCACTACGGCCGCGTCTGCCCGATTGAGACACCCGAAGGCCCGAATATCGGCCTGATCAACTCGTTGGCTTTGTACGCGCGTTTGAACGAATACGGTTTTATTGAAACGCCTTACCGTCGCGTGGTAGACGGCAAAGTCACCATGGACATTGACTACCTGTCGGCGATTGAAGAAGGCAAGTACGTGATCGCTCAGGCCAACGCTTTGCTGGATGCCGAGGGGCGTTTGAGCGGCGAGTTGGTCTCGGCCCGCGAAAAAGGCGAATCGATTTTGTGCGGCGCTGAGCGCGTGCAGTACATGGACGTGTCGCCCGCGCAAATCGTGTCGGTGGCGGCGTCGCTGGTTCCGTTCTTGGAGCATGACGATGCGAACCGTGCCTTGATGGGTGCGAACATGCAGCGTCAGGCTGTGCCCGTGCTGCGTCCTGAAAAGGCGTTTGTTGGAACCGGTATCGAGCGCGTAGCCGCGGTGGACTCGGGTACCGTAGTCACCGCTAACCGTGGTGGCGTGGTCGACTATGTGGACGCCACCCGCGTGGTGATCCGCGTGAACGACGCGGAAGCGCAAGCCGGCGAAGTCGGTGTGGACATTTACAACCTGATCAAGTACCAGCGTTCCAATCAGAACACCAACATCCACCAGCGCCCCATCGTCAAAAAAGGCGACAAACTGGCCAAGGGCGATGTGATTGCCGATGGCGCGTCCACCGACCTCGGTGAGTTGGCGTTGGGCCAGAACATGTTGGTGGCGTTCATGCCCTGGAATGGCTACAACTTCGAAGACTCGATTTTGATCAGCGAGCGCGTGGTTGCCGAAGACCGCTACACCTCGATCCACATCGAAGAGCTCGTGGTGATGGCCCGCGACACCAAATTGGGTGCCGAGGAAATTACCCGCGATATCCCCAACTTGAGCGAACAACAGCTCAACCGTTTGGACGAGTCCGGCATTATTTATGTCGGCGCGGAAGTCGAGCCGGGCGACACGCTGGTCGGTAAAGTCACGCCCAAAGGTGAGACCACGCTGACCCCGGAAGAAAAGCTATTGCGTGCGATCTTCGGTGAAAAAGCCAGTGACGTGAAAGACACCTCGCTGCGTGTCGATCAGGGCTCACAAGGTACCGTGATTGACGTGCAAGTCTTCACCCGCGAAGGCATCACCCGTGACCGCCGCGCCCAGCAAATCATTGATGACGAGCTCAAGCGCTTCCGTCTGGATTTGAATGACCAGTTGCGCATCGTCGAAGCCGACGCGTTTGATCGTATTGCCAAGCTGCTGCTGAACAAAACTGCCAACGGCGGTCCCCAAAAATTGACCAAGGGCAGCACGATCGACAGGGCCTACCTGGAGTCGGTCGACAAGTTCCATTGGTTTGATATCCGCCCGGCCGATGACAATGTCGCTGCGCAGTTGGAGAGCATCAAGACATCGCTGGAGCAGACTCGCCACAGCTTTGATCTGGCGTTTGAAGAAAAGCGCAAAAAGCTCACCCAAGGCGACGAGTTGCCCGCAGGCGTGCTCAAAATGGTGAAGGTCTATATCGCCGTCAAGCGCCGCTTGCAGCCAGGCGACAAGATGGCGGGCCGCCACGGCAACAAAGGCGTGGTCTCCAAGATCGTGCCGGTCGAAGACATGCCTTACATGGCGGACGGCACGCCATGCGACATCGTGTTGAACCCGCTTGGCGTGCCTTCACGGATGAACGTTGGTCAGGTGCTCGAAGTGCATCTGGGCTGGGCCGCCAAAGGCCTGGGCCAGCGCATCGGCGACATGATGCAAGAGCAGGCGAAGGCTGCGGAATTGCGCGCCTTCATGGAAAAAATCTACAACCGCTCCGGCCGCAAGGAAAATCTCAGCGCGCTCAGCGACGCCGAAGTCCAAGAGATGGCGGCGAATCTGGCTACCGGCGCGACTTTCGCGACGCCCGTGTTTGATGGCGCGACCGAAGAAGAAATCCGCGAGATGCTCAAACTGGCGTACCCCGACGACGTGGCCGCGGCCAAGGGTCTGACCTCTGCCCGCACGCAGGCCAACCTGTTTGACGGACGCACCGGTGAAGCCTTTGAGCGCCCGACTACCGTGGGCTATATGCACGTCTTGAAACTGCACCATCTGGTGGACGACAAGATGCACGCCCGCTCAACCGGCCCGTACTCGCTGGTCACGCAGCAGCCCTTGGGCGGTAAGGCGCAATTCGGCGGCCAGCGTTTCGGCGAGATGGAGGTGTGGGCCTTGGAGGCGTATGGCGCGTCCTATGTGCTGCAGGAAATGCTCACCGTCAAATCCGACGACGTGCAAGGCCGTACCAAGGTCTACGAGAGCATCGTCAAAGGCGAACATTCGATTGAAGCGGGCATGCCCGAATCCTTCAACGTGCTGGTCAAGGAAATCCGTTCCCTGGGCCTGGATATCGAACTTGAGCGCGGTTAAGCGAAAAAGGAAATCCCATGAAATCATTACTCGACCTTTTCAAGCAATTCACGCCCGATGAGCATTTCGATGCCATCAAGATCGGCATGGCTTCGCCCGAGAAAATCCGCTCTTGGTCTTTCGGTGAGGTGAAGAAGCCCGAAACCATCAACTACCGCACGTTCAAGCCCGAGCGTGACGGCCTGTTCTGCGCCAAGATTTTCGGGCCTATCAAGGACTACGAATGCCTGTGCGGCAAGTACAAGCGCCTCAAGCACCGCGGCGTGATCTGCGAGAAGTGCGGCGTTGAAGTCACGCAGACCAAAGTGCGCCGCGAGCGCATGGGTCATATCGATCTGGCCGCGCCTTGCGCCCACATCTGGTTCCTGAAATCCCTGCCCAGCCGCTTGGGTCTGGTGTTGGACATGACGCTGCGTGATATCGAGCGCGTGCTGTACTTTGAAGCGTACGTGGTGACCGACCCCGGCATGACCCCGCTGAAGAAATACAGCATCATGTCCGAGGACGACTTTGATGCCAAGTTCAAGGAATACGGCGACGAGTTCCAGGCCAAGATGGGCGCAGAGGGCATCAAGGAGCTGCTGCAATCGATCGACATCGAAGGCACGATTGAGAAGCTGCGTAACGACTTGACCGGCTCCGAGCTGAAGATCAAGAAGAACGCCAAGCGCCTCAAAGTACTGGAAGCCTTCAAGAAATCGGGCATCAAGCCCGAGTGGATGGTGCTTGACGTGCTGCCCGTGCTGCCGCCGGACCTGCGTCCGCTCGTGCCGCTGGATGGTGGACGTTTCGCCACGTCTGACCTGAACGATTTGTACCGCCGCGTGATCAACCGCAACAGCCGTTTGCGCCGCTTGCTGGAACTCAAAGCGCCGGAGATCATTGCGCGTAACGAGAAGCGCATGCTGCAAGAGTCGGTTGATTCGCTCTTGGACAACGGCCGCCGCGGCAAAGCCATGACCGGCGCTAACAAGCGCGCGCTCAAATCTTTGGCAGACATGATCAAAGGCAAGTCGGGCCGTTTCCGCCAGAACTTGCTGGGCAAGCGGGTGGACTACTCCGGTCGTTCCGTGATTACCGTGGGCCCGACCCTCAAGCTGCACCAGTGCGGCCTGCCCAAGCTGATGGCGCTGGAGTTGTTCAAACCTTTCATCTTCGCCCGCCTGGAAACGATGGGTATTGCGACCACCATCAAGGCGGCCAAGAAGGAAGTCGAGTCCGGCACGCCCGTGGTCTGGGACATCCTGGAAGAGGTGATCAAAGAGCACCCCATCATGCTCAACCGTGCGCCTACGCTGCACCGCCTGGGCATCCAGGCCTTTGAGCCCATCCTGATCGAAGGTAAAGCGATTCAGCTGCACCCGCTGGTGTGTTCCGCATTCAACGCCGACTTTGACGGCGACCAGATGGCTGTGCACATTCCGCTGTCGGTGGAAGCGCAAGTCGAAGCCCGCACCCTGATGCTGGCCTCTAACAACGTGCTGTTCCCCGCCAGCGGCGAGCCGTCCATCGTCCCGTCGCAAGACGTGGTGCTGGGCTTGTACTACACCACCCGCGAACGTATCAAC
>CANFTU010000126.1 GCA_947450005.1 Comamonadaceae bacterium
CGCGCTGGCGCGGGCTTTTGTTTACCGCCACGGGGTGTTGATCATTGCCTTGTTGGTGATCCTGGGGATTTTCCTGATCGCCTCGGCCACGGTGACCGGTTTTTTCAACTGGCTCAACATCGTCACCTTCCTGGTTCTCTGTGCCTTGCTGGTATTCACCGTTCAGGTCAGCCAGTTGTTTGTGGACAACCGCAGCGCCTTTATCGGCTTGATGGTGCTGATCACCATGTTTACCGTAGGCAGTATTTTTATTGAAGGTTTTTCATCCGGCCAGAACATCAAGTCCATGTTGCTGTTTGCCGCATTCCTGGGTTTGGCCTGCGTCGGGCAGACCCTGGTGGCGCTGCTGGGCGGGTTGGATTTGTCGATTCCCTTTGTGATCGGCGCCTCCAATGTGTTTTTGCTTTACCTGATCGGTTTGGGCATGTATTCCTGGATTGCCATATTGATCGTCTTGTTGCTGGGCGCACTGATCGGTTGGCTCAACGGCATCCTCAGTTACCGCTTGCAGGGACAGGCTTTGATTTTGACCCTGGGCATTGGTTTCGCCGTGTCCGGTCTGACCCAAATCGTCACCAGCATCGGCAGCGCTTTTGCAGGCAATGTGTTCGGCGTGGTGCCCGACTGGTTGAAAAACCTGGCCGCCATGAACGGCACCACCTTCGGCTTGGCGATTCCGCCGGTTATTCTGATTTGGGCCGTGGTCGCCATCGTGCTGATTTACGGCATGAAGAACACCCTGTACGGCCGCTACCTGTACGCGCTGGGCGGTAACCGCACCTCGGCTGCGCGCTTGTCGATCAGTGAGCGGCGCTACTGGGTGATCGCTTACATGGTTAGCGGCACCGTAGCCGCACTCACGGGTGTGCTGCTGCTGGGCTGGAGTGGCGGTGGCTTCATCGGCGTGGGCCAGCCCTATTTGTTCATGACCCTGGCTGCCGTGGTGATGGGTGGTACCTCGCTGCTGGGCGGGCAGGGTGGCTACGGCTTCACGGTCATCGGCGTGCTGGTGCTGCAGGTGCTGACCTCGTTTTTGGTTGGCATCGGCCTGAAGTTTGAGTGGCAGCAGTTCATCTTCGGTTTGCTGATCCTGCCCATGGTGGCACTGTACGCCCGCTCTCCGCACATTCGCACGCAGATTTAAGACCCGCCGCCACACCATGTCCGCCAACCTCACCCAGAACCCGATTGAATTGAACCGTATGGAGACCTTTGTATGAATACCAAGTTGCTTGAGGCCACCGATGTCGCCAGTGGCACGTTCTCGCTGCTGTTGCTGCTGACCCTGGCCGCAACCGTGCTGCTGTTCATGGGCACCGGCTGGGTTACACGCAAGTGGAAGCTGCCTCTGACCATGGCTGGGTTGGTGATGGGGGTGAGCGCGCTGCACTACTTCCAGGCCGGGCAGGTCTGGCAGGCCAGCGGCCAGATGCCGGCGATTTACCGCTACATCCTGTGGTTTGCCAGCATGCCCTTGCAGGTGATGGTGATGTATTTCTTTGTGAACACCATGGCGCCGCTGTCGACCTGGCTGTTCTGGCGTCTGCTTGTGGCCTCGGTTGCCATGGTCACGGCGCGCTACCTGGGCGAGACCAATCTGATGTATCCCTCGCTGGGTTTTCTGATCGGGCTGGCCTGCTGGCTGTATGTGCTGGGCGAGGTGTTTTTTGGCCGCATGAGCGAGGTCAGTGCCAAGAGCAGCAACTTCAGTGTGCACCGGGGCTACTTCTGGATGCGGCTGATTATTTCCATAGGCTGGGCGCTGTACCCGCTGACCTACTTCATCGTCGCGTTTGCAGGCGGTGTGAGCGATGCCAAGCTCAACATCGTCTACAACTTGGGTGATGTGGTGAATACGGTGGCTTTTTGTTTGACCGTGTTGTCCGCTTCGGTGCGCGACTCGGGCAGTTCGCGGTGATGTCCGTGCACACCAGTTTTCTTGTTGATTTTTCGTTTCAGACTTGGAGGGCTTGACCTATGAACGGCGCCGACATTATTGCTATCGTTATTCTGGTTGCGATTGTTATCGCAATCGTCGTGTACCTGTTGCACTGGCTGTACCGGCACTCGTCCAAAGACCTGTCTTTTGTGCGCACGGGCTTTGGCGGCGAGCGGGTGGTGATGGGCAGCGGGGCGCTCGTGCTGCCCATCGTGCACGACATCACCGAGGTCAGCATGAACACGCTGCGTATCGATGTGCGGCGCATGGGCGAGAAGTCGCTCATCACCAAAAACCGCATGCGTATCGAGGTCAGTGTGGAGTTCTTCGTGCGGGTCATTCCCACCGTCGAAGCGGTCGCCGCAGCGGCGCGTACCCTGGGCAACCGCACGCTCAATCCGGACAGCCTCAAGGACCTAGTGCAAGGCCGTTTTGTCGATGCCATGGGCTCGGTTGCCGCGCGCATGACCATGGAAGAAATCCATGAAAAGCGCAGCGAATACATCCGTGGCGTCAAAGAACTGGTGGCCAACTCACTGACCGACAACGGACTGGAGCTGGAGACCGCGTCGCTAACCAGTCTGGACCAGGCGGATATGAAGATGTTCAACCCGACCAACGCCTTTGACGCCGAGGGCTTGACCCGCCTGACCGAAGAGATCGAGACCCGCAAGAAAAAGCGCAATGACATCGAGCAGGACACGATGATTGCGATCCGCAAAAAGAACCTCGAGTCCGAAAAGCTCGCCCTCAGCATCGACCGCGAAAGCGAGTACGCGCGCCTGGAACAGGAGAGCGAAGTTGCGACCCGTCGCGCTCAGCAAAAAGCTGAGATTGCGCGTGAGCGCACCGAGCGAGAGCGCGACACCGAAGAGGTCCAAATCCGCGCTACCGAGCAAATTGAAAAAGCCCGTATCAACCAGGTTCGCGCGGTTGAGACTGAGCGCATCCTGCGCGAGCAGGAGACGGCGCAGCTTGACATCCAGCGCCGCCGGGCTCTGGAGATTGAAGAGCAAAACCGAGTTATTGCGGTCGCCGAAATGTCCAAGTCCGAATCCGAAGCGCAGGCGCAGGCCGAAGGTGCCCGCGCGCTGATGATTGCTGCGCAGGAACACGTGGCCACCGTACGTGAGACAGAGGTTGCCGAACGGCGCAAGGCGATTGACCTGATCCAGGCCAGCCAACAGGCCGAGCGTGAATCGATCAAGCGCACCAAAGAGGCCGAATCCGAGCGAATCGCAGCGGTCGACCATGCCAGTGCCGAACGCGTTACCGCAGAGGCGGCTGCCTACCGCTATGACGTCGAAGCCGACGGCAAGCGCAAGCTCAACGAAGCAGAAAACATGCGTTCCGACGCCTCGCGCCGCAGCGGACTGCACACCAAGCTCATCGAAAACCTGCCCAGCATCATCCGCGAGAGTGTCAAGCCGATGGAGAACATCGACTCGATCAAGATCTTGCAGGTCGACGGCCTGCCCGGTTTGAGTGGTGCGAATGCCGGTGGCGCTGGCGCACCGGGAGGCAGTGGCGATGGCACAGGTGGTAGCCGCAACGGCAGTCTGGCCGACAACGTGGTTAATTCTGCGCTGCGCTTCCGCGCCCAGGCACCGTTTGTCGATACCTTGCTGGGCGAGATTGGCATGTCGCCGGCCTCGATCACCAGCCTGGGGCAGTTGGGCAATGTGGTGGCGCTGCCGGTGTCGGACGACAAGACTGATGGCTCCGACTCAGTTCATGGAACGGTGTGAGGCGTTCGCGCTGCACGCCCTTTATTGAGTGACTGAAGCTGTGACCAAGAACACCCCCGACCTTGCGCACCGCATGGCCCGCCTGGAACGCCGTTTGGCGGTGATGACGCATTGGGGACTGGCGGGCAGCTTCGGCATGGCGTTTTTGCTCAGCGGATTCAACGCCTCGGACTGGACCTGTGGCTTGCTGGGCTACGCCTTGTTGATCGGGGGTTTTGTCGGGCATGTGCTGATCAACCACTATTTCGATTCCGGTTTCCATGCCGGTGAGGTGGCGCTGGGTCTGGTCTTGTTCGGTTTGTTTGCGCTGGTCTTTGTGGCGACTGCCTTGTTCACGCCGCAGTACAGCCGCGTCAATCTGGGTTTGGGTCTGGCTGGGTTTTCCGTCATGTCCATGGTGCTGGCGCTGTACCTGATCATCCGCTACGGAACCCGCGGCACCTGGAATTTGGTGCACAGCCTGTGGTACCGCAGGGTCGGGAAATAAGATGAGCCAAGTCCTGATCTGGTTGCTCGCACTCCTGGCGCTGTACTGCGCCTACTGCGTGCTATGGGGCGTTAGCAGCGCGCGCGCGCAAGCCGGGCCGTCCGACTTCCTGCTTGCCAGCCGCGGCTTGCCGCCCTGGGTGTTTGGTCTCTTCGCCACTGGGGCAACCTTTGGTGCTTGGGCACTGCTGGGATTTCCGTCTTTGGTTATGCGCGACGGCTTGCAGTTCGGGCAGTTGGCCTTGCTGGCTGTGACGGTTCCCTTGACCGGCGTACTGTTTTTCAAGCGCCAGTGGCTGCTGGGTAAGCGCCATGGCTATGTCACGCCCGGCGAGATGCTCAGTGACTACTACGGCGGCGATGCGCTGCGCATCATGGTGATCGGCATTGCCTTGTTCGGTGCGGTGCCCTATGCCGGCCTGCAACTGGGAGCAGGCGGCAGTCTGGTGGAGTGGGTCAGCGGGGGCGCCATATCAGCCCATCTGGCCATGTGGGTGTTGACGCTGGTGCTAATGCTCTACCTGTGCATCGGGGGGCTGCGCGCTGCCGCCTACGTCGGTAGCTTGCAAGGCCTGTTGCTGTGCAGCGGACTGCTGGCCTTGGGGCTGGTGGCGCTTTGGCATTTGGGTGCTGACCACGGCTTTGACGCGCTGATGCAAGGGCTGGCCAAGTTGGGCGCGGGCCCGGTCGGTACCTGGGGCAGCAGCGCACAAAATTACAACGCCTATTTGGCGTCTCCCGGCGTTATGCAGTTCACCGCAGGTCTGGGTAAAGAAGCGCCGGTGGCCGGTATCTGGACCGCTGCCATGGTGCTGTCGACCTCCTTCGCGTTCATGGGCATCCAAGCCTCACCGGCTTTTTCCATGCTCGCTTTCAGCTGCCGAGACGCCAGGGGCTTTGGCCCCCAGCAGGTCTGGGTGAGTGGTGCGGGCATGGGTGTTTTGCTGGTATTTTTCGCGGTGCTGGCGGGCCTGGGCGCAGACTTTTTGGGGGCCACGGCGGCGTTGAATGCGGCTGGCTTGTCGCTGGCGAGGGTGCTGCCGGAGTTGGCACCGGGCCAGGAAGGTCGGCTGTATGCGCAGTACCTGCTGACGCTGGCCGCGCAGTCGCCGTGGTTTACCGCGCTGTTAACTGTGTGCGCGCTGGCGGCCATCCATGCCATGGTGGCCCTGCTGGTAAGCACCACCGGCACCATCATTGTGCGCGATGTGATGCTGCGCTACATGACGCCGCTGGCCGATGCAGCGCGACAAAAGCTCTATGCCCGTTGCGCCATCGCTGCGCTGCTGGGCTGCGCGTTGTTGCTGGCCACGTTTGCGCCGAATGCGCAAGTGCAGCTGGGTGCGTTGGCGCTGGGCTTGTCGGTGCAGCTGTGGCCCGCTCTGGCCGGCGTGTGCTGGATTCCGTGGATTACCCGCGAAGGCGCGGGCGTGGGGCTGGCAGCGGGAGCTTTTGTGGTGCTGATCACCGAGCCCCTGGGTGCCAGCATCTGCCGCTTTCTGGGATTTGAGCTGCCCTGGGGGCGTTGGCCCTGGACCATCCACTCGGCGGGCTGGGGCATTGTGGTCAACATCGTGTTTTGCGTTGTGGTGTCCTGGATTTCCAATTACAAAAACGACCGTGCGCGCCGGCAGGCCTTCCATCGCTTTTTCGCTGCTACCGTGGCCATGCCGCTGCGCCAGCGCTTTCTGCGTCCGGTGGCCTGGTCCTTGACGCTGGTCTGGTTTTTCTTTGCGGTGGGGCCCGGTGCGATTCTGGGGAACGACTTGCTGGGCGCGCCCAATGGCGGCATCGCGGCCTGGGTGGGCGGCATTCCCTCTTTGTGGCTGTGGCAAATGATCTGGTGGGCGCTGGGTGTCATGGTGTTGTGGTTGCTGGCCTATCCCATGCGCATGGCCAGCCCGTCCGGATCGGAACAGATGGAGCTGATCCGCCGGGAAGCGTCTGGATGATCTTTTTTTATCGCGTATTCAAACAATGCGTATCTCGTTAATTTTCATCATGAAGGAGCCCTTATGGCAACAGATCTGAAGAGCTGGGCAGCGAAGTTCAAGACCTTGTCCGACAGCGACAAGGCCATCGCCGCCATGGCCCGTTACTACACTTGCAGCTATATGTGGGATATGGGCGAGGCCAAGGTAATTGTGGAAATGCTCGACGGCAAAGTGCGCCACATCAACACCGATCCGGCACCGCTGGACGCCTACGACTTTGCGCTGCGCGCCAGCGCCCAGACCTGGCGCGAATTTGCCCGCCCCGTGCCGCGGCCCATGTTCC
>CANFTU010000127.1 GCA_947450005.1 Comamonadaceae bacterium
ATTTCCAGCAGCTCATCCATGGCGGCTGTCCACTCGCTGTCGACCATCAGCACCCGCGCTTTGGCCAAGCGGGTATCGAAATCGCGTTTGTTAGCGGCAATCAGCGCGTCAAACTGCGCGGGCTCCCACGCGCCGCGCGGGTCGGCGATCACAAATTCCACCGCCATCAGGTACTGCTGCAGGGCCTCGAAGCGAATCTGCCGGGGTATGACTGCCAGCGCGGGAGCCAGCGTTTCTTTGGCCTCGGCGATCAGGTTGCACTCAATCAGCAGTCGCACCAACTCAAAGCGCACATCGTCGTTTGCCGGGTCCAGGTGCAAGGCGTCGGCCAACTTGTTCAGCGCGGCTTGGGTGTCGCCCGCGGCCAGCAAGGCCTTGGCGTCACCGGCTTCATCCGCCGCCTGCAAAGCCTCATCAGAGGGCAGGTGCTTGTCGAGGAAAGCTTTGATCTGCCCTTCGGGCAGCGCCCCCATGAAGCCGTTGACCGGTTTGCCGTCCATCAGCAGCACGCAGGTCGGGATGCTGCGGATCCCGAAAGCGGACGAAATTTGCTGCTCCTGATCGGAGTCGATCTTGACCAGTTTGAAGCGACCGGCGTAATCGGTCTCCAACTTCTCCAACATCGGACCAATCACTTTGCAAGGGCCGCACCAAGGCGCCCAGAAATCCAACAGCACAGGAATGCGGTGCGAATCGGCGATGACTTCGGCTTCAAAATTGGCGACGGTGACGTTGATCATGGGAGAGGGCAGGCGGGTTAGATGCGGGTGTGTGGGGGGCTAAACGTAAAATCACGTGCTTCGTCTTTGCGCCAACCCACAGGTTTTACCCTATGCCATCCAAACACCCGGATTCTTCGAGCGTGCAAAACTTGCAGACGGGCGCAAAAATCGGTGTTGTCATGGGCTCCAGTTCAGACTGGGACACCATGCAGCACGCAGTCGCGATTCTCCAACACTTCGGTGTCGCCCACGAAGCGCAGGTACTTTCAGCCCACCGCATGCCCGATCAGATGTTCGCCTACGCGGATGCGGCCGCCGGGCGGGGTCTGTGCGCCATCATCGCCGGGGCCGGTGGCGCGGCGCACCTGCCGGGCATGCTGGCCGCCAAAACCACGGTGCCGGTTCTGGGTGTGCCGGTAGCCGGTGAACATTTGCGCGGGGTCGACGCCTTGCACAGCATTGTGCAAATGCCCAAAGGCATCCCGGTTGCCACCTTCGCTATCGGCAAGGCCGGTGCCGCCAATGCCGCGCTGTTTGCGGTGGCCCTGCTGGCCCTGCATGACGCTGCTTTGCTTGCGCGCTTGCAGGCGTACCGCGCCGAGCAAACGGCCGCTGCCCAGGCCATGGTGCTGCCGCCTGAAGCGCCTGCCGTGGGCCAGGGTGTCTGACCCGGTGAGCGCGCACCCAGCCTGGTTGCCACAAGCCGGCGTGACGCTGGGCGTGATGGGTGGCGGCCAACTCGGCCGCATGTTTGTGCACGCCGCGCAGGCCATGGGCTACAACACCGCCGTGCTCGACCCCGATCCGCAAAGCCCGGCCGGTCTGGTCAGTCACCACCATATCGTGACCGCTTATGACGACCCGGCCGGGCTCGCAGAATTGGCAGCGCTGTGCTCTGCAGTCACCACCGAATTTGAAAATGTTCCAGCCCCCGCCTTGCGCACCCTCGCTGCGCATCGCGTGGTGTCGCCCCCCGCTGCGGCGGTGGCGGTGGCTCAGGACCGGACTCTGGAGAAAGCCCATTTTGTTCGCTGCGGCGTTCCCTGTGCGCCCTATGCCGTGATTGAAACTTCGGCGCAACTTGACGCAGTCGCCGACGCGCTCTTGCCCGGCATTTTGAAAACCGCCCGTATGGGCTACGACGGCAAGGGGCAGGTGCGCGTGGCCAGCCGTACGGCCTTGGCGCAGGCCTGGGAATCACTGCACCAGGTCCCGTGCGTGCTCGAAAAAATGCTGCCGCTGGCGGCAGAATGTTCGGTGCTGGTGGCGCGTGGAGCGGACGGCACCATGGTGCATTTCCCGGTGCAGCGCAACCTGCACCGCGACGGCATTCTGGCCGTGACCGAGGTCTATGCGGGCAATGTGTCCGCGCCGCTTGCCGCGCAGGCGGTTGCCGCGGCCGAATCGATTGCGCGCGGCCTGGAATACGTGGGCGTGCTCTGTGTGGAATTTTTCGTCCTGCAAGACGGCAGCCTGGTCGTCAACGAAATCGCCCCGCGCCCCCACAACAGCGGCCACTACACCATGGACGCTTGCGACCAGTCGCAGTTCACGCTGCAGGTTCGCACCTTGGCCGGCTTGCCGCTGACTCCGCCGCGCCAGCACAGCGCGGCCGTGATGCTCAACTTGCTGGGCGATATCTGGGCCGATGGCACGCCCGATTGGGCCGGCGTGCTGGCGCTGCCCGGCACCCATTTGCATTTGTACGGCAAAGCCCAGGCCCGCGCTGGCCGCAAGATGGGTCACCTCACTGTGACCGCCGCCGGCGCCGAGCCGGCGCGCGCGGTGGCCTTGCAGGCCGCGCAACTGCTGGGTATCGGGGCCTTTTAACGCCCCCATGTTGCTGGACGCCCGCACGCCCGCCGGCCTGGACGCTGCGCTGCCAGCCGCCGCCGACTGCCTGCGCGCCGGCGGCTTGATCGGCCTGCCGACCGAAACGGTGTACGGCCTGGGCGCGGATGCAGAAAACCCGGCTGCCGTCGCTGCCATATTTGCCGCCAAAGGCCGCCCCGCCGACCACCCGCTGATCGTCCATGTGGCCGATGGCGACGCCGGTGCCCACGCCTTGACGCACTTTGCGTCTGCCGTCCCGGCTTTCGCACAGGCCCTGGCGCGCGCGTTCTGGCCCGGCCCGTTGACCTTGATCCTGCCCCGCTGCGAAGGCGTGGCGCATGCCGCTGCGGGGGGCCAGGGCAGCATCGGTTTACGCTGTCCCGCGCACCCGGTGGCTTTGGCCCTGCTGCGGCTGCTGGCACAGGGGCCGCAGCCGCTGTGGGGTATTGCAGCGCCGAGTGCCAACCGTTTCGGGCGGGTCAGCCCGACCAGCGCAGCGCATGTGCGCAGCGAGTTGGGCGACAGCTTGCTGGTGCTCGATGGAGGGGATTGCCAGCGCGGTATCGAATCCACCATCGTCGATTGCACGCGTGGCCAACCGGTCTTGCTGCGTCCTGGCCCGATCACCCGCGCCCAGCTGCGTGCAGCCTGCGGCCAGCGGGTTTTGTTGCCCGCGGAAGCCGCTGCGCGGGCTCTGCAGCACGCCGCGCCAAGGGCCTCGGGCACCTTGGCCTCGCACTATGCGCCGCGAGCCCGGGTGGTGCTCATGGATGCGGCTGCGTTGGAGGGTGCCCTGCAAACGTCGGCGCTGCCGCCGCGCGTGGGCCTGTACTTGCGCACTGCGCCTTTGCAAACCCTGGCGCGGGCATGGCCCAAGCCCTTGTTGGCGCGCATGCCGCGCAGCGCGCCCGCAGCGGCCCGCAGCTTGTTTGCCACCTTGCGTCGCCTAGACGATGCGGGAGTGGATGCCATTTGGGTAGAGGCGGTGCCGGACGGCCTTGCCTGGGATGGTGTGCGCGACCGCTTGCAACGCGCCGCCGCCTGAAGGCGGGACGCGGACGTCGCGCTCGGTGCGCTCAAGCGGCCGGTAGATCGGCGGGTTTGGCGGCGTTGCGGTAACGCAGCTTCATACTCAAAATGGCCAGCGCCACCGGCGCTGTGACGCAATTGGACGCAATCATCGGCCAGGATTCCAAAGCGATGGCGTAGACCAGCCAGAGCAGCACGCCGGTGGTGAATATGCTGTACATCGCCAGGCTGATGCCACTGACGTCTTTGGTTCGAAAAGTTTGCCAGGCCTGCGGAATAAAGCTCACGGTGGTGAGTACAGCGGCAACGCTGCCAATGATGTCGGTGGTTTGCATGGGGGCCTAGTCGTTAGCGGTCCAGTCGAGCAACGCGTCGATAGCGGGGCGGGTGGCGGCAGCGTTGGCATGGTTCACCATGGCAACCACCACGTAGCGCTTGCCGCTGCGCGCCAGCACATATCCGCCGATGGACAGCACGTTGCTGAGGCTGCCGGTTTTCAGATGCGCCGAGGTGCTGGTGTTGCTGCGCTTGAGCGTGCCGTCTTGTCCGGCAATGGGCAGCGATGCCATCAGCTCCGGCATGGTGGGTGCAGCGTAGGCGGCTTGTAAAAGCTGGCCCAACGCATTGGCGCTGATGCTTTCCTGGCGCGACAGGCCCGAGCCGTTTTCCAAGAGCGGCGCATCCGATGCGCCGAACCTTTGCGCCCACCAGCTTTGGACAAACGCGTTGGACGCTGCGAAGCTGGCCGGGCTTTGCGCCTCGCCGCCCGCGCTGCCGCGCCCCAGCGTCAGGAACAGCTGCTGCGCCATCACGTTGTTGCTGTATTTGTTGATGTCGCGGATCACCTCGGCCAGAGTGGGTGATTTGACCGTGAAGGCCGGGCCGCGCTCCAACACTTGCGGCGGTGTGCTGCCGTAGCGCACGCCACCCGTGACGCTTGCGCCCAGGCTGATCCACATTCCGTGGACGGCGCGTGCGGCAAACTGTCCTGGATCGGCATAGGCCACCGGCCAGCTGCGTTCGCCGCACGCGCTGGCATAGCCGCCGGCAAAGCGCGGGCGCAGGGGGTCAGTGAAGTCGGCCGCGAGTGCGCTGCGGTAATCGTTGCACAGGCCGGCCGTCAGCGGTACCTGCTGGGGGAGTTTGACGTCGGCGAGCGGTGGGTCGGTTTGTATGCGTGCAACCCCGGCGGCCACATCCGGTGTGAAGGTGAAAACCAGGGTGCTGTAGTTCACCAAGAACGCGTCGGGCGCCGCGTTGTAGGGGCGCAGCGGCTCGCCATCAAAACGCCCCGGGTCTGCCGTTACCGGCGCAAAAGCGCTGCGGTCAATCACGATGTCCCCGTCAATTCTTTGGATACCCAGGCCCTGTATGCGCCGCATCAGCAGCCACAACCTCTCCACCACGAGTTTGGGGTCACCCTGGCCCTTGATGTAGATGTCGCCATGGAACACTTTCTCCCCGGGCTTGGATTTGCTTTTGCTGTCCAAGTAGACCGGCGTGTTCCAGGTGAAGGCCGGACCCAGTGTGTCCAGCGCCGCAAATGTGGTCACCAGCTTCATGACCGAGGCTGGTTGCATGGGGCTGGCGCTTTGGTGGCTCAGGCGCGGGGTCTGGCTGTGGCCGACTTCGGCCACCAACAGTGCGACAGCTTCTGGCGGCACTTTGGCGCGGGCCAGCTCAACGCTGACCGGCAGAGGAATTTGGGCAAACGCGGCGCAACTACACAGCCAAGCCGCGCCCGCGAGCAGGTGGCGCACAGACATAGTGGGGATTATCGGCGTGAGGCCGCGCCGATAATCCCCGCCATGGCCACATCGGTACCCGCTCCTCCTTCTGCTCCGGGCCTTGGTCCGCTGGCATCGCAGGTAGGCGTTGCCGCCACGGGGCGGACCACGGGTTTGCTGGCAGCGCTGGTGACGGTGTTGATCTGGACATCGTTCATCGTCATCGCCCGCGCCAGTACCGATCCGGCGCGTGGCGGGTTGCTGCTGCCCCTGGACATGGGCATGGCCCGTATCTGCGGCGCGTTTGCGGTACTGGCGCCCTGGGGTTGGTGGCTGACGCGGCGTGACCGGGCCGCCGGTGCCCAGGACGGCCATTCCTTCGGCGGCCTCTCGCCCCTGTCGTTTCGCATGACGGTTGTGACCGGCTTTTTCGGTGGCGCGCTGTACGCCAGTTTTGCCTATAGCGGCTTTGCGTTTGCACCGGCCGCCCACGGTTCCGTCCTGTTGCCCGGCGGGCTGCCTTTGTGGACTTCTTTGTTGGCGGTGCTGGTGCTGGGTGAGCGGTTGCATCGCGCACGCATCGCCGGGCTTGTTTTGATTGTGGGCGGTGGCTTGCTGGTGGGTGGTGCCAGTTTGCTGCATGCGCTGGATGGCGGCGATGTCTGGCGCGGCGACCTGCTGTTCATGGGCGCTTCCATCTGCTGGTCGGTCTACAGCGTGCTGGTGCGCCGCCATAGCCTGGACGCCGTGCGCGCCACCATCGCCATCACTGTTTTCGCGTTTTGCACGTATGTGCCGATTTACGGCGTCCTGGTGCTCGCGCAGGTCCTGCCCAGCCATTTGGGGCAGGCCGGGTGGCAGTTTGTGTTGTTCCAGATGGTGTACCAGGGCGTGGGCACCGTGGCGATTTCGGGCATTACTTTCACCACCATGATCCGCTACTACGGGCCGGTGCGCTCCACCATGATCACCGCGCTGGTACCTGGCTTGTCCGCACTTGCAGCCGCCTTGCTGCTCGGTGAGGCACTTCCGTGGAACGTGTTGGCGGGGCTGGCGCTGGTCAGTGCCGGCATCTTGTTTGGCGTACGCCAGAAGCGTTGACCCATGCGTGTTCTGGCTTTTGACACCAGCACCGAA
>CANFTU010000128.1 GCA_947450005.1 Comamonadaceae bacterium
TCGACTACATCCAGGTCGCGCGCGACACGATCAAGCGCATCGGCTACGACAACACCGAATACGGCATCGACTACAAGGGCTGCGCCGTCATGGTCTGCTATGACAAGCAGTCCAACGACATCGCCCAGGGCGTGGACCACGCCAGCGACGACCACCTCAACACCGGCGCGGGCGACCAGGGTCTGATGTTTGGCTATGCCTGCAACGAAACGCCTGAGCTGATGCCCGCGCCCATCTATTACGCCCACCGGTTGGTGGAGCGCCAGGCCCAGTTGCGCAAAGACGGCCGCCTGCCCTTTTTGCGTCCCGACGCCAAAAGCCAGGTGACCATGCGCTATGTGGACGGCAAGCCGCACAGCATTGACACCGTCGTGCTCTCCAGCCAGCACAGCCCCGACCAATCAGAAACCGCCACCAAGATGAAAGACTCGTTCCGCGAGGCCATCATCGAAGAAATCATCAAACCGGTGCTGCCCAAAGAGTGGCTCAAAGACACCCGCTACCTGATCAACCCGACCGGCCGCTTTGTGGTCGGCGGCCCGCAAGGCGACTGCGGCCTGACCGGGCGCAAAATCATTGTGGACACCTACGGAGGCGCCTGCCCGCACGGCGGCGGCGCGTTCTCGGGCAAGGACCCCAGCAAGGTGGACCGTTCAGCCGCCTACGCTGCGCGCTATGTGGCCAAGAACATCGTGGCAGCGGGCTTGGCCAAGCAGTGCCAGATTCAGGTGGCCTATGCGATTGGCGTGGCGCAACCCATGAACGTCACGGTGTACACCGAAGGTACCGGCGTGATATCGGATGAAAAAATCGCGGCCCTGATCACCGAACATTTCGACCTGCGGCCTAAAGGCATCATCCAGATGCTGGACCTGCTGCGCCCGATCTACGAAAAAACCGCCGCCTACGGCCACTTTGGGCGCGAAGAGCCCGAGTTCAGCTGGGAGCGCACCGATAAGGCGGCCGCGCTGCGGGCGGCCGCGGGGCTTTAAAAGGGCACGATGAAGCTGCAGACCCAACGCGCAATTGACCGCTGGCTGGGCCAGTTCTTGTGCGCGCTGGTCTCCGCTTGGGTAGGGCTGACGCAGCGCAGCGCCGCAAGGCTGCCTGCGCATCCCCGCCACATCGTGGTCATTCTGCTGTCAGAGATGGGCAGCATCGTGCTGGCCGGACCGATGTTTGCCCAGCTGCGCAGGCGTTTCCCCACCGCGCAGATTCATGTGCTGCAGCTCCAAAAAAACCAGGAAGTCGCGCGGCTGCTGGCGCTGACCGAGCTGTCGCGTTTGCACACGCTGGATGACAGCTCGGGGCTGCGCCTGCTGCGTGACATCCTGCTCTTCAGCTGGCGCATGCGCCTACTGGGGGTCGACGCCGTGGTGGACTGCGAACTGTTCTCGCGCGTCAGCAGCCTGCTGTCCTTTGCAAGCGGTGCGCCCGTGCGGGTGGGCTTCACCCCGCACACGCAAGAAGGCCTGTACCGTGGCAGCTTCATCCATCACAGCATCCCCTACAACCCCTACCAGCACATCAGCAAGCAGTTTTTGTCTTTGGTCGATGCGCTCACCGACGCTGGCGCCCCGCGCAATAAAACGGCGCCCATCCGCAGCGTCCCCCAGGAACCCGAACTGACCGTGGATTTTTCTCCCACCGAGCTCGACAGTTACCGAGCCCAATTGCACAAAGATCACCCCGCCACCGTTGAGCGCCGGCTGGTGCTGCTGTATGCAGGAGGCGGCTTGCTACCGGAGCGGGCCTGGCCGGCGGCGCATTACGCGCGCGTCGCCCAAGGTCTGTGCGCAGCGGGCTTCGCGGTCGGACTGATTGGTTTGAAGGACGATGCCGAACTCGCGCGCGCGCTGCGCGCCCAGATCGGCCACGACGCCTGCCTGGACCTGACCGGCTATACCCGCAGCATCCGCGAATTGCTGATGCTTTTTCACGCGGCCAGCCTGTTGATCACCAACGACGGCGGCCCGGGGCATTTCGCCACGCTTACGCCTATCCAAACCATGGTTTTTTTCGGGCCCGAGACCGGGCGCTTGTACGGCCCGCTGGGCACCCGCAACCTGGTGCTGGAATCCGGCATCGCCTGCTCGCCCTGCCTGAGCGCTTACAACCACCGGCAAACCTTTTGCGACGGTGACAACCAATGCCTCAAGCGCATCGCACCCGATCCCGTACTCGATCAGGCTCTGCATTTTTTGGGTAGCGCTGCGTGAAGGTATGGCAGCAGCGTGCGCTGCAGTGGGCACGGTGGCTGAGCGGAATCCGCTACGTCAAATTCGGCGTGGTCGGTGCCAGCGGCACGGTGGTCAACATGGCGGTTCTGTACCTGTGCCACAACTACCTATTCGATAGCGTGGAAGCCGATCTGGGCAAGCCCTATCTGTCCCTGGCTGCGGCGATTGCCGTGGCTACATTGAATAATTTCAGCTGGAACCGTTTGTGGACCTGGGCCGACCGCCGCGCAGATGTTGCGGAGCAGGCTACGCCCGGTTTCCTGCACCAGTTGTTGAAATATGCGCTCGCCTCATGGTTTGGCATCGGCGTGCAGTACGTGCTGACGCTGTGGTGGTCCCACTTTATGCACTACATGCTGGCCAACGTGCTGGCGATCCTGGTGGCCAGCGTGAGCAATTTTTTAGCCAACGACCGCTGGACCTTCAAAAAGCCCCGACCATGAACAACCCGCATGCAGCACCCCCCGCCCCGGTGTGGCCGTGGGTGCTGTTGCTTGCGGGTTTGGTTGGGATGTATTTTTCCGGTTTGGACAGCGCGTATGCGCCGACCAATGGCGATGAATTGGTCTATGTGCACATAGCCCGCGCCACCGCGCAAACCGGCCACTGGCTGCCGCTGGCCAGCGAACTCGACCAAATGCGCAACACCAAGCCGCCCATGCTGTTTTGGCAGGCCATGGTGGCGGGCGACTGGGGCCGTAACTGGTCCATGGCTGCGCTGCGCTTGCCCAGCGTGGTTTACACGCTGCTGACCGCTGCGCTGGTGGGCCTGCTGACCCGGCGCATCGGCGGTAACCTGCGCCAGGCGTGCATTGCGGCTGCCGTGTACCTGCTGTTTTTCTCCACCTTGCGCTATTGCCGGGCCTACTTGACTTCGGCGCCCGAGACCTTTTGGTTCGGCCTACCCCTTTTTGCCTGTCTCTGGTTAGCGGCGCGTCCGGCTGAGGCAGCGCCAAGGAACGCGCCCTTGTGGCTGTACCTGGCCAGCGGCCTGTGTTTTGGCATCGGTGCGCTCTACAAATCCTTTGCGCTGATTGCGCCGGCCTGCGCCAGTTTGTGGGCTGCGGCCCTCATCGCTGCGCCGCAGTCGCGACGCCCGAACCTGATACCGACCACCCTCAAGACCACGCTCAGCGCGGCGATTGCGCTCCTGGTCTTTGCGGTGTGGTTCTGGCTCGACCCGGACCCCGCGTCCGTCTGGCAGGAGTTCGTACTGGGCGAAAACACCCGCAAGATGGACAGCGCCCTGCCCTACTGGCAAGCGGCTTTATGGGGTGATGACCCGATCTACAAGCAACTGTGGGCTTATCCGGAAAACGCCGCCACCTTGGGGCTTGTGGTCGTGGGTGGCATGGTCACTGCAGCCAGGCTGATGTGGCAGAACCGCGATGCGCCGACCATGGCGCCACCGGCGGTGCACCTGCTGTGGATATGGCCTTTGGTCTGGCTGCTGGTATTTGCCATACCCAGCCAGCGCGATGCGCGCTACCTGATCCCTGCCATGCCCGCCGTGGCCATCGGCCTGGCCTTGTTATGGGAGCGAATAGGCCGCGGCTGGTTTGTGGCCAACGCGGTCGTGCTGGTTCCATTCATCCTGGTGCTGGGGCGGATTGCCTGGGTGCTGGGAGAAAGCGATATCGGAAGCCCCTGGCTTTTATGGGCCGCCATGGTGTTTGCGCTTGGCAGCGTGGCCGCCGCGCTGGCGGTGGTTCTGGTTCCAGCCTGCAGCCGCATGGGCAGCCTCTGGGTGTGCGCGGGCATGTACGCCTGTTTTTTCTGGATGACCGCGCCCTTGGACCAACGAAGTGCCCAGTTTGCCGCGGAAACGCAAGCCGGCCTTGCCGGAAAACGCGTGGCCGTCCCCAATGGATTCACCGGCCAATTCGAGCGCTTCCGCTTTGTGCTGCCGGGTGCCGAGCTGGTTCCCTATGACGCCTTGGGCCGCAACACCGGCGTGCTGGAGCCCACCATGCCCGCACCCCAGCGCCTGGAATTTTTGCTGCACCAGTTCGACGCAGTGGTCTGGATCGTCGAATCCGACGCCCAACCCGAATGCCTGCCCAACTGCCGCGTGCTGGACACACGCTGGTTCGTGAAGAGCCGCCACAAAGCCGGCGAAGTCCGCCTGGACAACATCGCCGACCCCCGGCAATGGCTGCTGGGGCGGGAATACATCGTAGCCCCCGCCCTCTGAAGTCCCGCTTGGGCTTGTCTCCTTAAGCCGCGCGCACCGCCATATTTCGACTATCATTGAAATATGGAATCAATCGACGCCGTCAAAGCCCTTGCAGCCCTCGCGCAGGAATCGCGTCTGGCCGTTTTCCGCGCCCTGGTGGAGGCGGGACCGGGCGGGCGGACCCCGGGCGATCTGGCGGCCCGCTTGGCTATTGCCGCGAACACGCTGTCATTCCACCTCAAAGAACTGGCCCACGCCGAACTCATCACCCAAGAACGCCAGGGGCGCAACCTGATCTACCGCGCGCAATTCGACCGCATGAACGCGCTACTGGCCTATTTAAGCCGCAACTGCTGTAAAGGCGCTGTGTGCGAAGTCGACCCCGAAACTGTCTGCACCACCTGCTAATCACCGAGGAGCCCACGATGTCCGACACCCAACCCTTGAACGTGCTGTTTTTGTGCACCCACAATTCGGCGCGCAGCATTCTGGCCGAGGCCCTGCTCAACCATCTCGGTGGCGGGCGCTTCCGGGCCTTTTCCGCCGGCAGCAGCCCACGTGATAACCAGCAACCCAACCCGCTGGGGCTGGAGACCCTGCGCAAAGCAGGTATCCCCACCGAGGGCTTGTCCAGCAAGAGCTGGGACGTGTTCGCCACGCCGGATGCACCCCATATGGACCTGGTGATCACCGTCTGCGACAACGCGGCGGGAGAAGTGTGCCCCTACTGGCCGGGACAGCCGGCCACTGCGCACTGGGGCTACGCCGACCCGTCCGAGGGCGATGCCAGCGATGATGTCAAGCGTCTGGCGTTCACCCAGACCCTGCACCAGATCCGCCGCCGCTTAGAGCTCTTTATCAACCTGCCGCAGGCCAGCCTGCGCGGCATGGCCTTGCAGGAACAGGCGCGCGCGCTATCCCGCACATGAGTGCGCGCCACGCCTGCCTGGCCGAACTGCTGGGTACCGCCGCGCTGCTCTGCGCGGTCATCGGCTCCGGCATCATGGCGGAGCACCTTGCAGACGGGAACCTCGCCGTGGCGTTGCTGGCCAATACGTTGGCTACAGTATTTGCCTTGTACGTGCTCATTGAAACCCTGGGGCCCATCAGCGGCGCGCATTTCAACCCGGCGGTGACGCTGGTGATGGCCATGCGGCAGGCGCTGCCTCCGGCACGCGCAGCGGCCTACGTGGTGGCGCAACTGATCGGCGCAGCGCTGGGTGCGTGGATTGCCCATGCCATGTTCGGGCTGGACATCGTGCAATGGTCGCTGAAAGTCCGCACCGGACCGGCCCAGTGGTTGGCCGAAGCGGTCGCTACGGCAGGGCTGTTGTTCGTGATTTTCCGGTCGCCCGCAGGTAAAGCGCCGGCGCTGGTGGCCTGCTACATCGGCGCAGCCTATTGGTTCACCGCGAGCACCTCGTTTGCCAACCCGGGCGCCGTATTCGGCCGCATGATGAGCAACACCTTTGCCGGCATCAGCCCCGCGGATGCGCCGGGCTTTGTGTTGGCACAACTGGTGGGGGCGGCAGTGGGCGTTCTGCTGCACAGCGCGCTGGGGCGGGCTTGCGTGGACGATACTGCGCCACCACCCAGACCGGATTGATCATCGCAACCACCATGTCCCACACGCGCCCCTTGCCCGAACAACTCGACGCCGCCTGCTTCCATGTGCCCGGCGCCCAGTCCCTGCATGCCCCGCAGCGTGCGACCCATGCGCCCCGCTTTCTGCTGCTCTACGGCTCCTTGCGGGAGCGGTCCTACAGCAAGCTGCTGACCCTGGAGGCGCAGCGGCTGCTGGAGGCCATGGGTGGTGAAACCCGGGTCTTTGACCCAGCAGGCTTACCCCAACCGGACGGCGCGCCCGACACCCACCCCAAAGTGCAGGAGTTACGTGCCCTGGCTGACTGGTGCGAGGGTATGGTCTGGTGCTCGCCCGAGCGGCACGGCGCCATGACGGGGATTCTGAAATCGCAAATCGACTGGATTCCGCTGGCCATTGGCGCCATTCGCCCCACGCA
>CANFTU010000129.1 GCA_947450005.1 Comamonadaceae bacterium
GAAATTGACCACGCGGCTGCATTCGGTGCGCCCCATCAGCTCGGTGGTGTCGCGTTTGGACGCACCCTCCACCAGAATCCGCTGCACCGTGCCCACGCGGGCGCGGCTGATGGCCAGGATGTTGTCGTTGATCACTTTTTGCAGGTGCTGCAAGCGGCGCAGCTTGACCTCGTGCGGGGTCTCATCCAGCAGATTAGCCGCCGGGGTACCGGGGCGGGGGCTGAAGATGAAGCTGAACGAGTTGTCAAAACCAATCTCGTCAATCAGACGCATCAGCTTGTCAAAGTCGGCTTCCGTCTCACCCGGAAAGCCGACAATGAAATCGCTGCTCATGGCCATGTCCGGGCGGATAGCGCGCAGCTTGCGCACCGTGCTTTTGTATTCCATGGCGGTGTAACCGCGTTTCATGGTCATCAAAATCCGGTCGCTGCCATGTTGCACCGGCAAATGCAAGTGGCTCACGAGCTTGGGCAACTTCTCATAAGCCGCAATCAGGCTGGGCGTGAATTCATTGGGGTGACTGGTGGTGTAGCGCAGGCGCTCAATGCCGGGGATATCGGACACGTATTCCAGCAGCGTGGCAAAGTCGGCCACCTCGGCGCTGGCACCCATGGGCGCGCGGTAGGCGTTCACGTTTTGACCCAGCAGCGTGATTTCTTTGACGCCCTGCTCGGCCAGCCCCGCCACCTCCACCAGCACGTCTTCAAACGGGCGGTGGATTTCCTCGCCCCGGGTGTAAGGCACTACGCAGTAACTGCAGTATTTGGAGCAGCCTTCCATCACGCTCACGAAGGCCGAAGCCCCCTCCACTTTGGCCGGCGGCAAGTGGTCGAATTTTTCAATCTCAGGAAAGCTGATATCCACCTGCGGCCGGTTCTGCAGCCGCCGCTGCTTGAGCATCTCGGGCAGGCGGTGCAGGGTTTGCGGACCGAAGACCACATCCACATAGGGTGCACGCGCAATGATGGCCGCACCTTCTTGGCTGGCCACGCAACCGCCCACGCCGATTTGCACGCCCTTCTTGGCCAGATGCCGCACCCGCCCCAGATCGGAGAAGACTTTTTCCTGCGCTTTCTCGCGCACCGAGCAGGTGTTGAACAGGATTAGATCGGCGTCTTCAACGACGTCGGTTTTTTCGTAACCCTGGGCCGCACCGAGTACGTCCACCATCTTGTCCGAGTCGTACTCGTTCATCTGGCAGCCGAAGGTTTTGATAAAGACTTTTTTGGCCATGGTGCAGCGGTTCGTGGTGTGTATCCAGAGGCTGGGGGAATTAAGCAAAAAAAGGCACTGCCGGGGCAGTGCCTTTTCGCGAATCTGGTGGTGATAGGTGGATTTGAACCACCGACATCAGCATTATGAATGCTGCGCTCTAACCAACTGAGCTATATCACCGTTGGGGCGCAATTATAGCCAGCCCTATTACAGCGGGCACGGGGCGGGTAGCGCGCGTCAGCTGTTGCTGAATTGGGCCGGGCGCTTGTTGACAAAAGCGTCCATGCCCTCTTTCTGATCAGCGGTGGCGAACAGCGCATGGAACAGGCGGCGCTCGAAGTGCACGCCATCAGCCAGACTGCCCTCAAACGCGCGGTTCACGCTTTCCTTGGCGGCCATGGTGGCAATCTGCGAATACGCGCACACCATGAGCGCGGCGGCCAGGGCCTCGTCCATCAGCTTGTCCAAGGGCACCACGCGGCTGACCAAGCCAGCGCGCTCGGCCTCAGCAGCGTCCATCATGCGGCCGGTAAGCACCATGTCCATGGCCTTGGCTTTGCCCACGGCGCGCGGCAGGCGTTGCGTGCCACCCGCGCCGGGAATCACGCCCAGCTTGATCTCAGGCTGGCCGAATTTGGCGTTGTCGGCGGCGATGATGAAGTCGCACAGCATGGCCAACTCGCAGCCGCCACCCAGCGCGAAACCGGATACGGCGGCAATCACCGGCTTGCGGATGCTGCGCAGCGTCTCCCAGTTGCGGCTGATGTAGTCGCTTTTGTACACGTCGGTAAAGCTGTAGCTGGCCATGCCACCGATATCGGCCCCTGCCGCAAATGCTTTTTCGCTTCCAGTGATGACCAGGCAACCCAGCGCCGGATCAGCGTCAAAGGCTTGCAGCGCATGACCCAGTTCGTCCATCAGCTGGTCGTTCAAGGCGTTGAGCTGCTTGGGACGGTTCAGGGTCACGATGCAGACTTTGTCGGCTTCGATGCGGGTTTGGATGTATTCGTAATGCATGGGGCAATCCGGTATGGGTGAAAAACGACGGGGCGATGAATCAGGCTGGCCACGCCGTTGGCGCGCGGCTACCCGCCGCCAAACGCCAGGTGCTCACGCGGGCCGGCAGAGTCAGGGGCAGGCGCAGCAGCTGCTTGTCGCGGCTGATGAGCGCCACACAGCGGCGCGCCGGGCCCAGGATGGCACCCAGGTCGTCGAGCTTATGGATGCGCCAGCCACCCGTCGGCAATTCCACGCCCAGCCACTCATCACCTGCACACAGTCCGGCGCTCTGCGCCGCGCTGCCATGGAGCACGGTTTTGATGCGCAACACGCCCGCCGTCTCGGTGACACGCAAACCCAGACGCTGTGCCGGCTGCGCCGGGTCGTCGTAGACAAGGATGTCTTGCGACTCCAGCAGCGGACGCAGTGGTAATTCGCCGGTACCGTGCACCCATGCCTTGATTTCTTTGGCCCAGGAACGACCGCTCAAGTCGCATAAAACCGCCAGCACATCGGCCTCCTGCATGGGGCCGCCATGGCAGCGCTGCCACAAGGCGCGCATCACGTCGTCCAAAGTGGCCTTGCCTTCGCGGCGCAGCGTCAGGTCGATACACAAGGCCACCAGCGCGCCTTTTTGGTAGTAGCTGATGGTGCCGTTGGGCGTGTTCTCGTCCTGCCGGTAGTACTTGACCCAGGCGTCAAAGCTGGCTTGGGCCACGCTTTGCACTTTGCGCCCCGGCGCCTGCAGCACCTGGTTAACAGTCTTGTTGAGCAAGCGCAGATAGGCCGCATCGTCGATCAGAGCGGCGCGGCGCAACAGAAGGTCGTCGTAGTAGCTGGTAAAGCCCTCAAAAAACCACAGCAAATCCGTGTAGTTTTCGCGTGTGTAGTCGTAGCGGGCGAAAGCGGCGGGGCGCAGGCGTTTGACGTTCCAGGTGTGGAAATATTCGTGGCTAAGTAAGCCCAGCAGCGTGGTGTAACCCTCGCTGGTTTTCGCTTCACCCAAACGCGGCAGGTCGCGCCGCGCGGCAATCAGCGCGGTGCTGTTGCGGTGCTCCAGACCGCCGTAGTTGTCGTCCACTGCGTTGAGCAAAAAGGTGTACGACGCAAATGGCACATCGGCCGCGCGGGCTGCCGCGCCGTGCCAGAATCGGATCGCCGCCTCGCAGATTTTTTGCGTATCGCGCAGCAGGCGCTCGCCGTCAAAAGAGGGCAGCGCACCGGCGACCACGAAACGGTGCACCACGCCACACGCCGAGAACTCCGCGCTCCAAAATTCGCCCATCTCCACCGGGCAGTCGGCCAGCTCGTCGTAATCGGCCGCGCGGTACAGGCCAAAGCCGCGCCGGTCCACGCGTTGGACAGACAGCCCGGTCGCCATCTGCCAGGAGGGTTGCGCAGGCGCGGGCAGAACTTCCAGCAGATGCGGGCCGTCCTCGAAACCCTGTGCCATCAGACACAGGCTGGTCGCGTTGAAAAATCCGCGTGCGCTGTCCAGCCAGGCGGTGCGAACGGAGTTGTCCAGGGCGTACACGGTGTAGCGAACCTCTAAGGCCTGATCGGGATCAGCCTGCACCTCCCAGGTGGCTTTGTCTACCTGGGTCAGGCGGCAGGCGCGCCCGGCCTGGCGGCATTCCAGGTCTTGCAGGTGTTTGGAAAACTCGCGCACCATGTAGCTGCCCGGAATCCACGCCGGCAACTGCAGGCGCTGGGTCGCTGCCGGGCGCGCCAGCGTGAGCGCCACGTGCCAGTGGTGCGCATGCACATCGGCCGGGGTGACGCGGTAATGCACCGGTGCGTGGGCCGTTACGGGCGTGCGGGGCATGCGGCGTCAGAGCTTGGTGGTGTCGGCCAGCGCCTGCTCTACCCGCGCGTTGTCAATCGCGCCGGGAATGCGCGCACCGTTGACAAACAACAAGGTGGGCGTGCCGGTGATTTTGTATTTGCGCCCGAGTTCCACGTTGCGGGCGATGGCTGCAGTGTCACAAGCAGCACTGGCAGCGCCCGCCGCTTGTTCGCGCAGCATCCAGTCCTGCCACGCCACGGCGCGGTCCTTCGCACACCAGATGTCATGCGATTTCTTGAGTGAATCGGGACCAAGCACCGGGTACAAAAACAAATAGACCGTGACGTTATCGACCTTTTGCAAATCCCGCTCAAACCGTTTGCAGTAGCCGCAGTTAGGGTCTTCAAACACAGCCATCTTGCGTTGGCCGTTGCCACGCACCAGGGTGAACGCGTCTTTGATGGGCAGGCTGTCAAACGGAATGGCCGTCAATTTCGCGATGCGGTCTTCGGTCATGTTCCGTCGGGTTTTGGTCTCGATGATCTGTCCGTCAATCAAAAAATCGCCTTTGGCGTCGGTGTAATAAATTTCGCTGCCGTTGACGCGCACCTCGTACAGGCCGCTCACGCCCGCAGGCTTGATCTCGTCAATGCCTTTAAGTTGCGGCAAGCGCTGGGCCAGGGCCTGCCGGATGGCGGCTTCTTGCGCGCCCGCGACCAGGGCCATACACATCAGGGCGACAGCGCCAGCGAAGCGCACAAATCGGTTCAAGAGCATGGTGCTGTCTACAAAATAAAAGTTCAGGAAAGGCCCATGGCCTGGCGGGTGATCCAGTGCTTCAGGCCGGCGCTGCGGTCAAACCCGCGCAAGCCCCAGTTGCGGGCCTGGGACACCAAGGTATTCGGATGGTCAAACAGACGCTGCAGCGCGTCCGTGGTGTTGCCGACCAAAGCGAACGCGGTCTTGCGCTCGCGCTCGTAAGTCCGCAAAACCTTGGCGTCGCTTAAGGGGCGCCAATATGCGCGTTCGTCCAGCGCACGGGCCAAGGCCCCTACATCGCCCAAACCCAGGTTCAAACCCTGGCCGGCCAGCGGGTGCAAGGTATGGGCCGCGTCACCGGCCAGGACCCAGGCCGAACCCGGCGGCCCTTCGGCCGCAGGCATCGCGCCGCTCCAGTTCTGTGCCAAGGCAAATTGCAAGGGCCAGATTTGCCGCGTGGCCGCGCTTTCCAGTGCCCCCAATGCACCGTGGCTGGCGGCGTGCAAAGCGGCTTCAAAGGCCGGGGCATCCATGTCGCGCAAGTCCTGTGCCCTTTGCGGGCTGAGCGACCAGACCACCGCGCAGGCCGAGCCCAGGGGGCCGTCCAGCGGTAGGAGGGCCAGCACTTCGGTGGCTTCGCCCTCACGGTTGAACCACTGCCGGGCGACTTCGCCATGCGGACGCTCGGTACGCACGCGCGTGGCCAGCGCATGCTGGCCGTAGGGTTTCTGGTCGTACTCCAGACCCCAACCGGCGCGGCTGCTGCTGGCCCGTCCTTCGCACACCACGGTCAGCGGCGCAGGGCGGGGTGCGTCCACCCGCTCAATCAAACCCTGGAATTCAACCGCCTGCGCCAGACGGGTCTCCAGGGCAGGCACATCCACCATCCAGTTCAACGCTGCAACGCCCTGCTCCGCCGCCGCAAAGTGCAGCAAGCCGCCGTTGTCGCCCACCACCTCCATGGCCTTTACCGGGGTGGCGAACGCCGCATCAGGCCAACAACGCAAAGATTCGAGGAGTGCGCGGGAGGCGGGGCTGAGGGCGTACGCGCGCACATCGCTGTGACCGGGCGTCGATTCGAGCTGCGCGTCCACTAGCGCGACGCGCAACCGCTTGGCCGCCAGCTGCAAGGCCATGGCACGGCCGACGATGCCGGCACCGCGCACGCAAATATCAAAAGGTCGGGACATCAAAGCATTGTAGGAGCGGGCCTGCTGCTGCACAGGGCGCGGGCGGCAATCCCCTAACTACAATACCGGGCTCTTCTGAAGGAACACCCCCATGAGTTTGAAGTGCGGCATCGTTGGCTTGCCCAATGTCGGCAAGTCCACCCTGTTCAATGCCCTGACCAAAGCGGGGATTGCCGCAGAAAACTACCCGTTTTGCACGATTGAGCCCAATGTGGGTGTGGTCGAAGTGCCCGATCCGCGCATGGCGCAGTTGGCA
>CANFTU010000130.1 GCA_947450005.1 Comamonadaceae bacterium
GCTTTAGAGGCCATCGATTCGGACGTGATCAAGACCTACACCAAGCTGGGCTTGGGCATCGGCATTGCAGCCGAAATGGCCGTGCGCGACATCGTGACGGAAGGCCCTGCCAGCGGCCTGGTGGTTCGCCCAGCCGGTTACCTGTTTGGCAGCAATGTCGCCCGGGTCGCGTTCAAGCGCAGCGCCTATTTGCGCAACTTCGTCTTCACCTTCGCCGAGTTGCTCAGCCCCAAGCTGACCCGCGCGGCGGTGGAGCGCGCGATGGGTGGCTTTTTGCGCGACGAAGATGTCTGAGCCTTTAAAAAGCCGTTTGCCCAACGTGGGCACCACGATATTCACCGTGATGTCGGCCTTGGCAACCGAACACCAGGCCGTGAATCTGGGCCAGGGATTTCCGGATTTTCCGTGTGACCCTGCACTGCTTGACGCCGTAGGCCGCGCCATGCAAGCAGGCCACAACCAGTATCCGCCCATGAGCGGCATTGCGCCCCTGCGCGAGGCGGTCGCCCGCAAGGTGTCCAGCTTGTATGGACGCGACTACGACCCGGCGAGCGAGATCACCATCACGGCCGGCGCGACCCAGGCCATCCTGTCAGCGCTCTTGGCCTTGGTCCATCCGGGCGATGAGGTCATGATTCTGGAGCCGTGTTATGACTCGTATGTTCCTGGCATCGAACTCGCGGGCGGCAAGGCGGTGCGGGTGCCCCTGACACCTGGGACCTTCCGCCCGGATTTTTCGCGCATCGCTGCGGCGCTGACTCCCCGCACCCGCGCGCTGCTGATCAACAGCCCGCACAACCCCAGCGGCACGGTGTGGAGCGACGCTGACATGCGGGCACTGGACACCCTGCTGGCACCCACCAACACCTATCTCATCAGCGATGAAGTCTACGAACACATGGTGTTTGATGGCCGCCGGCATTGCAGCGCCGCCAGTTACCCGGGACTCGCGGAGCGGGCTCTCATCGTGTCGAGCTTCGGGAAAACCTACCATGTCACCGGCTGGAAAGTAGGCTACGTGGCCGCGCCGGCCAGCCTGATGCGCGAGTTCCGCAAGGTCCACCAGTTCAATGTCTTCACCGTCAACACGCCCATGCAACATGGCTTGGCCGCGTATATGGACCAGCCTGAACGCTACCTGGAGCTCCCCGCGTTCTACCAACGCAAACGCGATCTCTTCCGCGCCGGCCTGGCGCAAACCGGCTTGGGCTTGCTACCCAGCGAAGGCAGCTTTTTTCAATGCGTGCAAATCGGTGGTGTCAGCCGCTTGAGCGAAGCCGAATTTTGCCGCTGGCTTACGATTGAAGTCGGCGTGACCGCCATTCCACTGTCCGCTTTTTATGTGGATGGTTTCGACCAAGGCATCGTGCGTTTCTGCTTTGCCAAAGAAGAAGACACGCTGAACCGGGCCTTGCAAAGGCTGCAAACAATCTGGGAGCCACGATATGTCTATTTCTGTCAGCCAACACACTCCGGACTTCTGCACGGCGGGCCAATTGCAACCCCATGACATGGCCGCGCTGGCAGCCCATGGCATACGCACCGTCATCAACAACCGGCCTGATGGGGAGGGCGGCCCGGACCAGCCCCTGTCGGATGCCATTGAAGCCGCAGCGCGCGCGGCAGGCATGGACTACCACTACATCCCCGTGATCAGCGGCCAAGTCACGCAGACGCAAGTGGACGCGATGGCCGCCGCAGTTGCGCAAGCCGCAACCCCGGTTCTCGCTTTTTGCCGCAGCGGCGCCCGCTCAACCAACTTATGGGCGATGGGACTGCAAACATAGTCAGAAGTCCGTAAGGTCCTGCATAAGCTAGGGAAAACCCTAGAGTTCAGTGATTGTTTGCACCTAGGCCTTTCCCTATACTGGCCTCTCTCACTTTCGTTGGACTCTTTTGTCCGAACTTTAGCCCTTGTAAATAGGAACACGCATGACCCAATTGACTCGTCGCACAGCCCTCAAATCCATCACCGGCATGATGGCCAGCGCCAGCGCGCCGGCTTTCTACATGAAGAACGCGTCCGCTGCGACCTTCCGCAACGATCCGGGTGACAGCAAAACGGTCACCATCGGGCTGACCCTGCCACTGACCGGCGCCTATGCGGATGAGGGTAAAGACGAGTTGCGCGCGTACGAGTTGGCTGTCAAACACATCAACGGCGAAGGTGACGGCGGCATGCTCAAGACCATGAAGCCGCTGGCGCTCAAAGGCAACGGCATTCTGGGTAAAAAACTCACATTCGTGCAGGGTGATACCCAGACCAAAGCCGACGTGGCCCGTGGCGTTGCCCGTCGCATGATGGAAAAAGACGGAGCCATCATGTGCTCTGGCGGATCTTCATCTGCTGAGGCGATTGCCATGCAATCCCTGTCGCAGGAAATGGGCGTCATCTTCATGAACTGCCTGACGCACTCCAACGACACCACCGGAAAAGACAAACGCCGCTATGGCTTCCGCCACTTCTTTAACGCCTACATGTCCGGCAAGGCCCTCGGCCCCGTTCTGGGCAAAGAGTACGGCAAAGAGCGCGTGGCATACCACTTAACCGCTGACTACACATGGGGCTGGACGCAAGAAGAGTCCATGAAGAGCTCGACCGAAGCGCTGGGCTGGAAAACTGCCAATGCGGTCCGCACACCCCTGGGCTCTGCCGACTTCTCGCAGTACATCACACCCGTGCTCAATTCGGGTGCCGACGTCCTGATCCTGAACCACTACGGTAAGGACATGATCAACTCGCTGACCCAGGCCGTGCAGTTCGGTCTGCGGGACAAGATGGCCAACGGCAAGCGCTTTGAAATCGTGGTGCCACTGTTCTCCGAGCTGATGGCCCAAGGTGCCGGCACGGCAATCAAGGGTATTTTCGGTACATCCAACTGGGACTGGGACTTGAAAGACGAAGGCTCCAAGAACTTCACCAAGTCCTTTGTTGCCGCATACAAAGAGCCGCCGTCCCAAGCAGCGCACACGGCCTACGTGCAAACCATGCTCTGGGCGAACGCCTGTGAAACCGCCGGCACGTTCAACCCCGAGCAAGTCATCAAGGCACTCGAGGGATTCAAGTTCGACGGCATGGGCAACGGCCCAACCGAGTACCGCGCGGCGGATCACCAGTGTTTCAAAGACGTGCTGGTTGTACGCGGCAAGGAAAAGCCAGCCGGCAAGTGGGACCTCATGGACGTGCATCAGGTCGTCCCGCGCGCCCAGGTCGAATACAAGCCGGAAATTTTCGGCGGCGAGTTGGGCCCATACAAAGTCGCTGTCGTCTAATTTCCACTGGCTTCGGGACTTGGCAACCGAGTCCAGAAGCCAGCATTGGCACCCTGCGGGTTCCAAGTAATTGCAAAATTACGGAACCCGATTCTTTTTTTGATTGTCGCTGTGGCAATTGCTGCGGATAGGCGAACCCATGGACGCTATTTTTCTCCAACTACTCAACGGTCTTGACAAGGGCAGCGCGTACGCGTTGATCGCCTTGGGGCTCACACTCATTTTCGGTACGCTGGGCGTTGTCAATTTCGCCCACGGCGCACTGTTCATGATCGGTGGCTTTTGCGCGGTCACCGTGCAGATGCTGCTCAAGCTGTCCACGCAGGTCAAAGACGAGAGCATCCCCGGAATGGAGATGATGGTGGACGTGCCGTATCTGCAAGTATGGTGGGGAGACCTGGGGGCGCAAATCATCAGCTTTGCGGTCCCGCTGTCCATCTTGCTCGCCATACCGCTGATGCTCGGTCTCGGGGTGTTGATGGAGCGCGGGCTGATCCGCCACTTCTACCACCGCAGCCACGCGGACCAGATCCTGGTGACTTTCGGTTTGGCCATCGTGCTGCAAGAGCTGATCAAGAGCTTCTTCGGTGCCACGCCCATTCCGGTGCCCGCGCCTGAGATGTTCAACGGCAGCGCCAATATCGGCGAATGGCTGGGCCTGGGCGCTGGTATCAGCTACCCTTGGTGGCGCTTGGTGTATTTCTGCTTCTCGATGGTGGTTATCGCCTTGGTATTTGCCTTTTTGCAGTTCACCACGTTTGGCATGGTGGTGCGCGCCGGTATGCGGGACCGCGAGACGGTCGGCTTGCTGGGCATTCACATTGAGCGCCGCTTCACCATCGTCTTCGGCATTGCCGTGGTCGTGGCAGGTATTGCGGGCGCCATGTACACCCCTATCGTGTCGCCCAACTACCGTATCGGCATGGACTTTTTGGTTCTGTCATTTGTGGTGGTCGTGGTCGGCGGCATGGGCTCGCTGCCAGGCGCAGTCGCTTCCGGATTTTTGCTCGGCATCCTGCAATCCTTTGCGTCGATGAACGAAATTAAGCAGCTGATTCCCGGCGTTGACCAGGTCATCGTGTACCTCGTAGCCGTGGTGATTCTGCTGACGCGCCCGCGTGGCTTGCTGGGCCGCAAAGGCGTGATGGAGGATTGATGATGAACACACTTGCCAAACAAGACCGCTGGATGCTGCTGGGCTTTGCCCTCGCCGTACTGGCCGGCCCCATATTGCTCAAACCCTTTGGTGCGGGCTACCCCGATTTGCTGCAAAAATTTTGTATTTTCGGCATCTTCGCCATCGGCTACAACATCCTGTTCGGTCTGACGGGGTACCTGTCGTTCGGACACGCGGCCTTTTTGGGCCTGGGCTCGTACACGGCCGTCTGGACCTTCAAGCTGCTGACCATGAATGTGGTTCCGGCCATTATTCTGAGCGTTGCGATCGCCGCCGTGTTCGGTTTGCTCATCGGTTACCTCAGCCTGCGGCGCTCCGGTATTTACTTCTCCATCCTCACCTTGGCATTCGCACAGATGGCCTACAACCTGGCCTATTCCGTGTTGACCCCGCTGACCAATGGCGAGACGGGCTTGCAGCTGGCCAAAGACGACGCGCGGACTTGGGATCGGTTCTTTGGGGTCCCGGTGGTAGATGGCATTCCCTCCACCAACTTTTTCGGCTACTCCATGGTGGGATACAGCGGTTTTTATTTCTGCGCTGTCTTGCTGATTCTGAGCTTTTACATCTCTATCCGCATCACCCGCTCGCCTTTCGGCCTGATGCTCAAAGCGGTGAAATCCAACCAGAACCGCTTGAAATACACCGGTATCAACACCCGCTCGTATGCGCTCACCGCATTTGTGATCAGCGGTTGCTACGCGGGCCTGGCCGGCGCATTGCTGGCGGTAACAGACCCACTGGCCGGTCCTGACCGCATGCATTGGTCGGCCTCCGGCGAGGTGGTGTTGATGACCATTCTGGGTGGCGTGGGCACCCTGCTGGGCCCCGTGCTCGGTGCGGGCGTGATCAAGTACCTGGAGAATATTTTCTCGTCCTTCAACGAGCAGATTCTGCATAGCGTATTCGGCTTTCTGCCCAGCGCCATTGAACACCCCGTTATCAAAGTAGCCAGCTTATTTGTTGGCGAAGGTTGGGAATTGACTCTGGGTGTTCTGTTCCTGGTGCTGATTATTTTTGTCCCCGGTGGTTTGATGCAAGGTATCGAAAGCCTGCAACGCCGCCTGTTTCCGGCACCCGCTCACGCTGGCGCTGATGCGACCCCAGGAGCACACTGATGGCTGCACTTGAAGTCTCTGGTCTGAAGAAAAGCTTCGGCGGCCTCAAGGCGCTGAATGACGTCAACCTCACGGTCCAATTCGGCACCGTCCACGCCATCATCGGCCCCAACGGCGCTGGCAAATCCACCCTGCTCAACTCCTTCGTGGGCCGCTTGATCCCGGACGAAGGCAGCGTGGTCTTCAACGGCATCTCTTTGGTCGGATTGCAACCGCATCAGATCAACCAAGCCGGTGTAGTGCGCGTCTTCCAAACGCCGGAAATATTCGGTGAGTTGAGCCTTCTCGACAACGTGCTGATCCCAGCTTTTTCACACCGCGATGGGGAATTCCAGCTCAACGGCTGGTCGCACGCGGCAGCGCAAGCTTCGGTGCATGAAGTTGCCAAACACATGCTCGAAGACGTGGGCCTCTACACCAAGCGCAACATGATTGCCAACAGCCTGTCGCGTGGCGACAAGCGCCGCCTGGAACTGGCTATGTGCCTCGCGCAGGAACCCAAGCTGCTGTTGCTGGACGAACCCACTGCCGGCATGTCGCGCGCCGACACGAACAGCACCATCGACCTGCTGCAACGTCTGGGCGACGGCAAGGTCACCAAAATCATCATCGAACAC
>CANFTU010000131.1 GCA_947450005.1 Comamonadaceae bacterium
CACTTCCAGCACCACGGTATCGGGCTGGGCCTGACCGCCTTCGGGAACATGCCAGCGCATCTCGGCATCCGGGTCCAGTGCAGTGAAGGCTTCCGTGACCCAATCACTGCCGGCTATCACTGCCGCCTCACGCACCAGAACGCGCGCCCGGGTACGTCGCGACGGATTGATCAAAGCCGCTGTGAGATCGCCCGCACCAACGTCCTCGGCGAGCGCGCGCGCCACGTCCTGGTGTGCGAGTTCTTGCAGGAGAGACGGGGTGAACACAAGCGAGTCAGACATAAGCGCGAAACCACAAAAGAAGCTATTTTGGACGCATTGGGCGGGAAGCATAAAAAAGGCCGCTCGAAAGCGGCCTTTTCAGAAACAAGCCGCAGCTTACTTCGGCACTTTGCCGTCCACGCCTTTGACGTAGAACTTCACGCCGCTGAGGAATTTGTCGTCAGCGACTTCGTCTTTCTTGAGGATGGTCTTACCGGTGTTATCCACCAGCGGACCCTTCCAGATGGAGAAACTGCCGTCTTTCAGACCGGCCTTGATGGCTTCCACTTTGGCTTTGGTGTCAGCGGGCACGTCTTCGGCAATCGACACCACATCAATCGCGCCTTCTTTCACGCCCCACCACACTCCGCCGGTGGTCCAAGTGCCCTCCAAAGCGTCCTTGGTGGCTTTGATGTAGTACGGAGCCCAGTTGATCACGGCGGATGCCAGGTGGGCTTTAGGGCCGTAGGCGGTCATGTCGGAATCCCAACCGAAGGCACGCTTGCCTTTTTCTTCTGCGGTTTTGAGAACCGCGGGCGAATCGGTGTTTTGCATCAGCACGTCAGCGCCGGCGTTGATCAGGCTGGTGGCCGCTTCGGTTTCTTTTGGTGGGTTAAACCACTCATTGACCCAGACTACTTTGGTCTTGATCTTGGGGTTCACCGACTGTGCGCCCATGGTGAAGCTGTTGATGTTGCGGATCACCTCGGGGATTGGCACGGATGCGACCACGCCGATGACGTTGCTCTTAGTCATAGAGCCGGCGATCACGCCGTTCATGTACGCGCCTTCATAGGTGCGGCTGTCATACGTGCGCATGTTCTCGGCGGTTTTGTAGCCGGTCGCGTGCTCGAACTTGACATCTTTGAACTCGGGAGCCAGCTTCATCATGGTTTCCATGTAGCCGAAGGTGGTACCGAAAATCACTTTGTTGCCCTGGCTGGCCATGTCGCGGATCACGCGCTCCGCGTCAGCGGACTCGGGCACGTTCTCGACAAAACTGGTGGCAATCTTGTCACCGTATTCTTTTTCCAAGGCCTTGCGCGCGTTGTCGTGGGCGAAAGTCCAGCCGCCGTCACCGACGGGGCCAACGTAGGCAAATGCGATCTTAAGGGGTTCCGGCTTGGCAGCGGGTGCTGCGGCAGCAGGCGCTGCGGCAGCAGGCGGCTCCTCTTTTTTGCCGCAGCCGACCAGGGCCACCGATGCGGCGGCGCCGACTACTGCCAGCTTGAGCAGGGAACGCAATTGCAAATCTGTCATGTCATGTCCTTTGAAAAAACAACGGGGAATTCATGGGCTTGCCCAGCCTACGGCTGAAAGGGCTTTCCGAGCGAAGCTGGCATATTAATCCGAATCCAAGCCGGATTGCGGGAAATCAGCACCAAAACAACGATTGTTGCGAGGTAGGGCAACATGCTCAGCAACTGGCTGGGCACCTCCACACCGGCGCCCTGCAAATGGAACTGCAGCATGGTGACACCGCCAAATAAGCACGCACCCAACATCACCCGCACCGGCCGCCAACTGGCAAAGGTGGTCAACGCCAAGGCAATCCAGCCCTTACCCGCCACCATGCCTTCCACCCACAAGGGCGTGTACACCACCGAGATGTAGGCACCTGCCAAGCCGCACAACACCCCGCCCACCACAACAGCCGCAAAGCGGATACGGCGCACCGGATAACCCAGCGCGTGCGCCGATTCCGGGCTCTCGCCCACGCTGCGCAACACCAAACCGGCGCGGGTGCGCCACAAAAACCATGCCAGCGCCGCAGTGAAGGCGATGGTGACGTACACCAGCGGATGCTGTTGGAATAAGGCGGAACCGAAGAAAGGAATATCCGACAAATAAGGGATGGCAAAACTCCCCCGCTCCGGCATTTTTTGCTGCACATAGCCGGTTCCAGCGAAGGCGGAAAATCCAGCGCCGAACAAACTCAGTGCCAGTCCGGTTGCGTGCTGGTTGGTATTGAGCCAGATCACCAGCACGCCGAAGACAGCCGCCATCACACCGCCGGCCAATGCCCCGGCCAGGAAGCCAGCCACATCGCTGCCGGTGTGGACCACCGTGGCAAAACCGGCCAAAGCGGCGCACAGCATCATGCCCTCAGCGCCGAGGTTGACGATGCCGGCACGCTCGTTAATCAGCAAGCCCAACGCCGCCAAGCCCAAGACAGTCCCGGCATTCAGTGTGGCCGCAATCAACAGCGCATACGACTGCAGCGTGACGGCGTCCATCAATAGGCTCCTGCGGCGTTTGCCGAATTAGTGCGCGGCTTGCTGCGCACCACGCGGTAGTGGATCAGCGTGTCACAGGCCAGAAGTGAAAACAGCAGCAAGCCCTGGAAGACGCCGGTGAGAGATTTGGGCAAGCCCAGGCGCGATTGCGCCAGCTCGCCGCCGATATAAAACATGCTCATCAAAAGACTGGACAAAATCAAGCCACCCGGGTGCAAACGCCCGACAAAGGCGACGATGATGGCGGCAAATCCATAGCCTGCAGGCACATAGGGCGTGAGCTGCCCGATGGGGCCGGCCACTTCCAGGGCACCCGCCAAACCGGCAAAGCCACCGGATACCAGCATCGCGGTCCAGAGCGCGCTGCGCGAGGAAAACCCGGCATAGCGCGCCGCAGCCGGCGCGATGCCCCCGACCTGCTGGGCAAAACCGGCCCGCGTACGGAACAGAAATACCCACACCAAAGCTGCGCCCACGACCGCAATCAGCACGCCGATGTGCATCCGCGAGCTGGCGAACAAGCGCGGGATTTTGGTCGCGGCCTCAAACATCTGAGTTTGCGGAAAGTTGTAGCCGTTGGGGTCCTTCCAAGGGCCGAAAACCAGAAAGCCCAGCACCTGCACCGCCACATACACCAGCATCAAACTCACCAGAATTTCGTTGGCGTTGAAGCGGTCGCGCAACCAGGCAGTCACGCCACCCCAGGCCATACCGCCCAAGGAGCCTGCCAACAGAATGGGCACAACAATCCACTTACTGCCACCCGGCTCGGCCAGCAAAGCCACGCCGGAGGCCGCCACCGCGCCCATCACGTACTGGCCTTCGGCACCGATATTCCAGACATTGGAGCGGAAAGCCACAGCCAGTCCCAGCGCGATCAAGAGCAGGGGCGTGGCTTTGACCACCAATTCACCCAGCGCATAACCCGTACGCAGCGGTTCCCAGAAAAAAACCGCCAGTCCGCGCACCGGGTCTTTACCCAACAACAAAAACAGCGCAATACCCAGCAAAACGGTGACCAGCAGCGCCAGCAGCGGCGAGGCATAGATCCACCAGCGGGAGGGTTCTGCGCGGACTTGTAATCGCAACATCAGGCGGTGCTCCACAGCCCACTCATCCACTGGCCGACCTGTTCCACCGTGGCGTCGGCAATCGGCAGGGCCGGTGACAGCGCGCCCTGCGCCATCACCTGCAGCCGGTCGGCCATTTGGAACAACTCGTCGAGCTCCTCGCTGACCAGCAAGACAGCACATCCGGCGTCGCGCATCGCCAGGATGGCTGCGCGGATTTGCGCGGCCGCCCCGACATCCACGCCCCAGGTTGGCTGGCTGACGATGAAGCAACGGGGCTTGGCGTCGATCTCGCGCCCCACGATGAACTTCTGCAAGTTGCCGCCCGACAGCGAGCGCGCGGCCGCCGTGCTGCCGTGGGCTTTGACTTTGAAGCGATCAATGATGCGGTTGGCCTGGGTGCGCAATAAGGTGGTGTCGATCCAGCCACCCATCCAGCGCTGGGACTGCACAGCCTCTTCGCGCGTGAGCAGCAGGTTGTCGGCCAGGCTCAGGGGTGGCACGGCGCCGCGCCCCAAACGTTCTTCGGGAACAAAGTGCAGGCCCAGCGCGCGCCTGGCGGCAGGACCAGCCGCGGACACATCCACACCATCAATCAGCACCGTACCCCGGCGCGCGCGCGGGTCTTCGCCTGAGAGCGCACGCAGCAGCTCCTGCTGGCCGTTACCCGAAACGCCGGCAATGCCCAGAACCTCACCCGCTCGCATTTGCAGACTGACATCTTGCAAATCAACGCCGTACTGATCCGAGCGCGCCAGACGCAAATTGCGCACTTCCATGACCACGGCGCCAGCCTGTTGGACCCGTCGCGCCAGGGCTGGCGGCTCGGAGCCGATCATCAAGCGCGAGAGCGAATCGTTGGACTCCTGCGCCGGCACACACACGCCAGTCACGCGCCCGCCACGCAATACGGTGCAAGCGGTGCATAGCGCGCGGATTTCATGCAGCTTGTGGCTGATGTACAAAATACTGCAACCCTCGCTGGCCAACTGACGCAAGACGACAAACAGCTTGTCCACCGCCTGCGGCGTCAGCACCGAAGTCGGCTCATCCAAAATCAAGATAGTCGGGTTGGCGAGCAAAGCCCGGATGATTTCCACCCGCTGCATTTCGCCCACGCTCAGCGTGTGCACCGGGCGCTCAGGGTCGATATCCAGACCATAGTGGCTGGCTTTGGCCACGATCAGCGCACGGGTTTCCTCCAGCGTCGGGCCGGGCTCCAGACCCAGCCAAACGTTCTCAGCCACCGTGGCCGTGTGGAACAGGTTGAAATGCTGAAAGACCATGGCCACGCCGAGGGCGCGCGCCTCGCGGGGGTTGTTGATGCGCACCGCCCGTGCGTCGACTTGGATTTCACCGGCGTCCATCTGCACGCTGCCGTAGATGATTTTCATCAGCGTGGATTTGCCCGCCCCGTTCTCGCCCAGCACCGCGTGGATTTCGCCGGGCATCAGCGTCAGGGACACGCCATCGTTGGCCACCGTGCCGGGATAGGCTTTGGTGATACCGGTGAGTTGAAGGCGGGGAATGTCCATCAATAAGGCGCGTAAAACCGACATCGTAACGGCTGCGCTGGCCGGCAGACGGAAAAGGACGGGGGTAGCCGTTAAGCTTGCATCTTTTTGGAGCCCGACGTGCCCCACAGCCCCATCCTGAGCCACCAGCCGCTGGGCTTCCCATGGCAAACCATTGATCCGTTTTTGTTTTGCGTCCACCACGACGACGCCTATCCGGCAGGCAACGCGTCCATGGGACCGCAGGCTTCCTTGCAAGGGCGCAACCTGGGTCAGGACTTTGGCCGCAAGGACGGCTGGAGCATGTACCACGGCCAGACCGTACCCGGATTTCCGTCCCACCCGCACCGCGGCTTTGAGACAGTGACCATCGTGCGCCAAGGGTTTATTGACCATTCGGACTCGCTGGGGGCGACCGCGCGCTTTGGCGCAGGCGATGTGCAGTGGCTGACCGCAGGCAAGGGCATCGTCCACTGCGAGATGTTCCCGCTGCGCCGCACCGATGCCCCCAACCCGGCCGAGCTGTTCCAGATCTGGTTGAACCTACCGGCCAAACACAAAATGGCGGAGCCGCACTTCACCATGCTGTGGAATGAGCGGATTCAGAGCCTGCGGCTCAGTGATGCGCAGGGACATGCCAGCACGGTGCGGGTGGTGGCCGGGCAGTTCTCAGCGCCCGCGGGCACCGCGCGCGGGCTTGCGCCACCGCCGGCCTCATGGGCCAGCCAAAGCGATGCCGACGTGGCGATTTGGACCGTGCACATGGAAGCCGGCGCGCGCCTGACGCTGCCGCCTGCGGTGCACCCCGCTACCCGGCGACAGGTGTATTTCTTTCGTGGGACAAAACTGGAGATAGGCGGGCACGGCGTGAACGTGCAAACCGTCACCGAAGTGCGGGCGCAAGAAGCCCTGGAACTGCGCAATGGCGATGCCGCGTGCGAACTGCTGGTGTTGCAAGGCCGCCCTATAGGGGAACCGGTGGCCCAATACGGACCTTTTGTGATGAACACCCAGGCCGAAGTGGCGCAAGCCTTTGCCGATTACCGGCGCACCGAATTCGGTGGCTGGCCCTGGCCGGCCAGCGACCCGGTCCATCCGCGTGA
>CANFTU010000132.1 GCA_947450005.1 Comamonadaceae bacterium
CTTACGGGCAGTCTCTTCCTTTTCCTTTTGTTTACGAGCGGCAGCCTCCGCATCGTCTTTTTCCTTCTGCTTTCGTGCAGCTTCAGCGTCGTCTTTCTCTTTTTGCTTGCGAGCTGCGGCTTCAGCATCGTCTTTTTCTTTTTGCTTGCGTGCAGCCTCCGCGTCGTCCTTCTCCTTTTGTTTACGTGCTGCTTCGGCTGCTTCTTCCTTCTCCTTGTGCTTACGCGCCGCTTCCGCTTCGTCTTTCTCTTTTTGTTTACGCGCAGTGTCCGCCTCCAGCGCGAGTTTTGCGGCCTGTTCATCGGCCAGCTGCTTGGCCTTTTTCTTCTGCGCAACGATGTCTGCATCAGCCGACTTTGGGTTGATCACTTTGGGCGGTGGTGTGGGCTCGACCTTGGGGGCGGGCTTCACCGGTTCCGGTTTGGCCTTGGCCGGTGGAGGTGGCGGCGCCGGTGGCTCGGGACGTGGGGCGGGGGCGACCGATGGAGGTGGTGCCGGGCGTTCCGGTTCAGGTTCAGGTTGTGGCGGCAACTTGGCCCAGAGTTCGGCCTGCGCGGTGAGGATGACCGGCTGATCGCGCCATTTCACCACCCAGGACAGGCAGAGCAGCAAGGCCACATGCACCAATATGGCCAGCGTGGCTGCAGGCCCCAGACCGCGCTCCGGTGGCGGCGAAAACGCGTCGCGCTTCAAACGCTGGGTTGCCGGCATGGCTGCTTCCATGCGTCAAGGAACGAGTTGTACCGACAAGCCCACGCGCTGTATGCCGGCACGCTGCAAGGTGTCCATGACTTTGACGACGCGCTCGTATTGCACCGTCTTGTCCGCGCTGATGACGACCGCCGTATTGGCCGGTGATCGCGGCGCGCTGCCGGCTTTGCCATCGGCCTCGGGTTCGGTCTGGGCGCGCTTGACCGCCGCAGCGAGGGCTTCGAGCTTGACCGGGTTGGTTTTGTCTTTGAGTTTGAGCTCGAGTCGATCGTCTTTACCGATCACGATCTGGATGATGCGGTCGGGTTGCTTGGACGCCTGCCCCACGCTGGGCAGTTCAATCAGGCTGGGGGTGATCAGCGGCGCGGTGACCATGAAGATGATCAGCAGCACGAGCATCACATCAATAAAGGGAACCATGTTCACTTCATTGATGGCGCGGCGGCCACGGCCGCGGGGGCTTAAAGCAGGCATGGGGCGTTCCCTTTAGCGGCCGGCGGCCGGTGCTGCAAGCGTGCTGACTTTGCGTTGCAGAATATTGGAAAACTCTTCCATGAATGTTTCTTGCTGGATGCCAATGCGGTCCAAATCCCGCGCAAAGCGGTTGTAGGCGACCACCGCTGGAATGGCGGCGAACAGGCCGATGGCGGTGGCAACCAGCGCCTCGGCGATACCCGGCGCCACGGTCGCAAGCGTCACTTGCTGCAAAGCGGCCAGCCCGGTGAACGCATGCATGATGCCCCAGACGGTGCCGAACAAACCCAGGTAGGGCGAGACCGATCCGACCGACGCCAGAAAGGATAGATTCGTCTCTACGGCATCCATCTCGCGCTGCAAACTGGCTCGCATGGCGCGGCGCGCGCTGTCCATCACGGTACCGACTTCAGCCACCCGGCGCTCACGCATTTCTTTGCGCACTTCGCGCATACCGCTGGCAAAAATGCGCTCCATCGGGCCGCAGTTCTGGCTGCGTTGTTGTGCTGTGTTGTAGAGCTCTTCCAGGCTGGAGCCGGCCCAGAATTCTTTGGTAAAGGCGTCGTTCTGTTGTTTGATGCGGTGCAGATTGATCAATTTGCGGAAGATGGCCGCCCAACTCATCACGGATATCAGTACCAGGAGTGCGAGCACCGCTTGCACCACCAGGCTGGCGTGGGCCACGAGTTGAAAGATGTCCAGGTCTTGGTTCATGTGTCTATCCCATCAGGTCAAAAGCGTGGTCAGTCGTTGGGCTGCGGTTGCCAGTGCATCCATGGAACTGGCAGTGGAAAAACGGACGAATTGTGCGGTATCGGCGTGACCGAAATCGCGCCCGGGCGTGATCGCGACATGGGCCCGGCGCATGACTTCATAGGCAAAGTCCCAGCTCCCCTGCACGCCCAAGCGTTCGCAGGCCTTGCTGCAATCGGCCCAGACGTAAAAAGCACCATCCGGCACCACCGGCACATCCAGCCCGGCCGCTTGCAGCGCGGGCACAAAAAAATCACGCCGCGCGGCAAATGCGCTGCGCCGCTGCTCGTACACCGCCAGGCTCGCGGGCTCGAAGCAGGCCAGCGCCGCGTGCTGCGCGATCGCGCTGGGGCAGATAAACAGGTTCTGCGCCAACCGCTCGATAACCGGCACCAGCGCGGGCGGCAGCACCAGCCAACCCAGGCGCCAGCCCGTCATGTTGAAGTATTTGCTGAAACTGTTGATGCTGATGACGTTTTCATCCAAAGCCAGCGCGCTGCGGCCATAGCGGTCATCGAAGGACAGGGGTAGATAAATCTCATCCACCATGGTGATGCCACCACGCGCCTGCACCGTCGCATGGATGTCGCGCAGTACTTCGGGCGCGATCGAGCTGCCGGTCGGGTTGGACGGCGATGCAAGCAGCACGCCCCGGGTGCGCGGGCCCCAGGCCTGGCGCACCTGCTCAGCGTCCAATTGGAAACGGGTGGCTGCTGTGGTCGGCAGCAGCACCGCGCGGCCATCGGCGGCGCTCACAAAATGCCGGTTGCAGGGGTAGCTGGGATCGGGCATCAGCATCTCGTCCCCGGCCTCAATCAGGGCCAGGCAGGCCAGTTGCAATGCGGCGGAGGCGCCCGCAGTCACCACAATCCGCTCGGGGGCTATGTCCAGGGCATAGCGCTGGCGGTACCAGTGGCTGATGCGCTCACGCAGCGCAGTCAGACCCAAGGCGGGCGTGTATTGGCTTTGGCCCTTGTGAATGGCGCGTGCCGCCGCTTCCTGCACCAGGGGTGGCGCGGTGAAGTCGGGTTCTCCGATATTCAAAAACACCATGGGCGTGTCGCTGCCGGCGACCTGCGCGCCCAATTCGGCCGCCGCCTTGCCCACCTCCATCACATAAAAAGGCGTGATGTTGCGGGCGCGTGCGCTGATTTTCATGGCGTGGCGGGTGTGCCCCTGTGGGCCCGTACCTCGTCGGCCCGCAAACCCGGGGCCAGACCGTTGAGCACCGCATTGACATATTTGTGTCCGTCGGTTCCACCAAACTCTTTGGCCAGCTCAATGCATTCATTGATAACCGCGCGCCAGGGCACGTCCAGGCAATGCAGCATTTCATAGGTGCCGATCCACAGCACCGCATGCTCAATGGGCGACAGGTCCGCCAGCGGGCGGTCGACCTTTTGTGCAATGTGTGCGTCCAGCATCGACGCTTGTTCGATGCAACCATGCAGCAGCGCATCGAAGTGCGCGGCATCGGCTTTGTGAAAGCCCATCAAATCTCGGGTGAACGGATCGATTTCATCGGCCGGATTTTTTCCGACCAGATGCTGGTACAGGCCTTGCAGCGCGAACTCGCGGGCGCGGGTGCGGGCACTCTTTTTGGGGTGTTTCAGCGCCTTCGCGCTGACGCCTGCGTCGGCGGACTCGGACGCGGCGGGGGGCATGGTGGACTGGACCATCAGCCGATGCGGTCGAGCAGGTTGATCATTTCCACGGCCACACGCGCGGCCTCGCGGCCTTTTTCTTCCTGGCGGGCTTCTGCCTGGGCCAGGTCTTCGGTGGTGAGGATGGCGTTTACCACAGGCACGTGGTAATCCAGCGCCACACGGCTCACACCGGCGCCCGATTCGTTGGCCACCAGCTCGAAGTGGTAGGTCTCGCCGCGAATGATGCAGCCCAGCGCGATCAGCGCGTCGTGCTTGGCTTTCTCTGCCAGCGCTTGCAAAACCACCGGAATTTCCAATGCGCCGGGAACGCTGTAGTGGTCGATGTCACGCTCGTTCACGCCCAGCGCCAACAGCTCCTGGCTGCAGTGCGCCATCAGCGCGTGGGTAACCGGCGCGTTGAAGCGCGCCTGCACCAGGGCAATGCGCAAGCCTTTGCCGTCTAACGCTGTGTCTTGCTCCGGGCTTGCGCCCTTATTCGCACCAAACATACATGTCCTTATTCGTTCGCTGTTAATCGGTCTGGCTGATGTAGCCAACCGTTTCCAAACCGTAGCCGACCAAACTGGGCATACGCCGCGGGCTGCCCATCAGCCGCATGCGCCGCACGCCGCAATGCAAAAGGATTTGCGCGCCGATGCCATAGGTGCGCAAATCCAGGCGTCCGCGCTCCGGTGCCTGCGCGGCCCGTGCCGTGCCTTCAAATTGCGCCAGCAATTGCTCGCTGCTCTCGCCGCCGTTGAGCAACACGACCACGCCGCGCCCCTCTTTCTGAACGTGTTGCAAGGCCGCGTCCAAACTCCAGGAGTGCATGCTGCGCCCCACCTCCAGCGCGTCCAGCACCGAAAGCGGTTCGTGCACGCGCGCGCTGACCACATCGTTGGGCTCCCAACTTCCCGCAACCAAAGCCAGGTGCACACCCTGACCTGCGGTATCACGGAAGGCGTGGGCGGTGAAGGTGCCATGGGCGGTTTGCAGGCTGCGGGTCCCCAGCTTTTCCAGCAAGGACGATTCGCGGCTGCGGTGCTCAATCAGGGAGGCAATCGTGCCAATCTTCAGCCCGTGCTGGGCGGCAAAAATTTGCAAGTCCGGCAGCCGCGCCATCGTGCCGTCGTCGTTCATGATTTCGCAGATGACGGCCGAGGGCGAGCATCCCGCCATCGCCGCCAGATCACAGCCCGCTTCTGTATGGCCGGCGCGCATCAGGACGCCGCCGTCCACGGCCTGCAAGGGAAAAATATGACCCGGTTGCACCAGATCGGCGGCCACTGCTTGCGGTGCGACAGCGGCTTGCACCGTGCGGGCCCGGTCGGCTGCGCTGATGCCGGTGCTCACGCCTTGCGCGGCTTCGATGGATACGGTGAAGGCGGTGGCGTGTTTGGTGCCGTTGCGGGTGGCCATGGGCGGCAGCGCCAGGCGTTCGCAGCGCTCACGGGTCAGGGTCAGGCAAATCAGCCCGCGCCCGAAGCGCGCCATGAAATTGATCGCTTCGGCGCTCACGTGGTCGGCTGCCAGGACCAGGTCACCTTCGTTTTCGCGGTCTTCCTCGTCCACCAGAATCACCATGCGCCCGGCGCGCAGATCAGCAACGATGTCGCCGACAGGGGAAATCGGCGCGGGGGAGGGATGACTCTGGGACATAAAAAGAACGTTGTGGGTTGCCTGCCGCTCATGTGGCGGTCAAGGCGCATTATCTCCGGCTAATCGTCCACCGAAGCGCTCCAGCGCTTATCCCAGCCTTTTTGCAAATCCCGCCGCTCGCGTTTGGTGGGTCTGCCGTGCACGATCGCGGCGGCCGGCTCCGGCGCCAGGCGCATGCGCTCGGCCAGTTCGGCGCGGGTTTGGATACTTTCAGGGGTTTCTTCGTACAACAGTTGTGCCACCGGAGCCGGCCCGCGCTGGTGGCTCAATCCCTTGACGATCAATTCGCGCTGCACACTCCCTTGGCGCAGCGTGAGGCGGTCGCCCACGCGCATCTCGCGCGCCGGCTTCACGTCCTGGCCGTTGACCTGCACGCGGCCCAGGCTGACCTCTTCGCTGGCCAGCGAGCGCGTTTTGTACAGGCGCGCAGCCCACAGCCATTTGTCGATGCGCACGGGCGCCGGGCTCAGGCTGGCAGTGGCAGGCGTCTTTGAAATAGGGTTTCCTCGGTGGGGGCGGGGGTCGCGGGCCCGGTCTGCTGTCTGGCAAACCACGCTTCGACGGCCTGCGGATCTTGCACGGTACGCAGGGCGGTGAACGCCAGTTCGGCCTGCGGATGGCGGCGACGTAAAAAGTTCAGCCATTGTTTGAGCCGCCCCGCTTGTTGCCGGCGATCCAACCGTGCCCGCACAACGGTCCAGAAGTAGTGCAAATGCGGTTGCAAGTCGTCCCATGTGGTCGCTGCCTCGTTCTGGCCCGCATCCATTGCCCGCAGGCTACGGCCCAGGCCGGGGTCGGTGACGATGCCGCGTCCCAACATCACATCCACGCAGCCCGATTCGCGCCGCGCGCGTTGGGCATCTTGCGTGTTCCAGATCTCGCCATTGGCCACCAGGGGCGTGTGGATGGCGGCGCGGATATCGGCGATGCGCGACCAGTAA
>CANFTU010000133.1 GCA_947450005.1 Comamonadaceae bacterium
CGCTGCCAAGCGGGCCTCCCGAGTGGGTGAAATACGGCATCAGTGCGGATGAAGCCCACCGCTTTGGTTTGCCCTGTGGCGGAACCCTGGAACTGCTGCTGGAATTCGATCCCGATGCGCAGGGCCTGGTAGCGCTGGTGTCGCAACTGGATACGGGGCGACTGGTTCAGCGCACCGTCAAGCTGCAGGATGGCCTTGCGGAACTGCACAGCTGCAGCGCGGCTGCAGATTGCCACGCCACGGACACCCATCTGGTGAACACCTTCGGCCCGGAGTTCCGGATGTTGCTCATCGGTGCCGGGCCACTCACCGAATGCCTGGCAACCATGGCGATTTTTTGCGGCTTTGCGGTCACCGTGTGCGACCCGCGCGAGGAATACCGCGGCAGCTGGGCCTTGGGCGGCGTGGCCATGCGAACCGAGATGCCCGACGACGTGGTGATCGACATGCGGCCCGACCGCCGTACCTGCGTGGTAGCGCTCACCCACGACCCCAAGCTCGATGACCTGGCACTGCTAGAGGCGCTGAAAACCGAAGCCTTCTACATTGGCGCGATTGGGTCGCGGCGCAACAACGAGGCGCGCCAACAACGCATGATCGAACACTTCGATGAGACCGCCGAATCGCTGCAACGCCTGCGCGGCCCGATTGGCTTGTACATCGCCAGCAAAACGCCACCGGAAATCGCGGTGAGCATCATGGGCGAGATTCTGGCTGTGAAAAACGGAGTCGAGTTACCGCTGTCGATGCGGGTGGGGCCCGCCAAAGACGGACTTGCTGTGGCGGTGAATGACCCCGGCAGCGTGGTCTGCGGTATCGGCTGACGGGACGGCGGCATGCGCAATTTCATCGTCGCGCCACAGGGCCTCACCGAGAGCGACGCGCTGCCGCATGCGCTGCCTGCGGAAGGCTTTTTATGGCTGTCGTTCTCGCGCCGTGAATTCGAGGTTTTGCAACACGAAGTGCAAGGCATTCTGCAGTCGCTGTGCGGCGTGCAGCTTTACGAGTTGCACCTGGTCGACCTGCTGAACAACCAGCTGCCCTCGCATTTCGATTTCACATCCGACTATGACCTGGTGATCTTCCGGCGCCTGGCGCGGGGCAAAACCGAGACCGATATCAGCCAACCCGGCGAACTGTTGCACCGTGCCGGTCAGGCCGGCGGCCCGCCCATCCTGCGACGCATCGACACCAGCCCGGTGGCCTTTGTGGTGTTGGACCGGATCGTCTTGTCGGTGCATCCGGCCGACTGCGCGGTGCGCGATGCATTCGCCGCCAGACTGCTGAACGCAGCACCCCTGGGGCCGGGACAGGCAAGCCACCGGCTGCCGGCAAATCCGGTCGACTTGATGCTGCGCATGCTCAACACCATCGTAGACGGCTATCTGGATTTGCGCCGCGAACTGACGCGCCAGCTCGACCACTGGCAAAGCGAGTTGCTCAATCCACGCACCCGTTTCAACAACTGGAGCGCCCTGCTCGATTCGCGCTTAACCTTGCATTACCTTGACGAGGTGTGTGAGGACCAACGCGCAACCGTCCAAGACTGGCTCGAGGCGCTGGACACCTGGCAAGCCGATGACACCTTCCGGCCCAAAGACCTCGAGATGCTGCGGGTGCGCAGCCGCGATCTGCTGGAACACATCGAGCGCGTGGTCCACCACGTGGACCGGCTGGAGCGCAGCGCCGAAACGGCGGTGCAAATGCACTTCAACCTGCAAAGCAACCGCGCCAATGATGTGATGAAAACCCTGACCGCGGTGACCGCCATCTTTTTGCCCCTGAACCTGATCACCGGCTACTTCGGGATGAACTTTGAGGCCTTTCCCCTTCTCCACGGTGAGAACAGCCTGGTCTGGGCAAGCCTGTTCATGCTGCTGATTGCCGTGATCCTGGCAGCGTATTTCTGGCGGCACCACTACTTCGGCAGCAGCCAGCAGCGCCGGCGCTGAAGGCCCGGTTGCGCTCAGCGCAGGAGAATGGCTTGCTCCGGGTGGTCGGCGGCAACCACACCAGCAGCCCATGGCGCCAGGACGCGGGTATCGGCACGCAAGACCTCTTCTTTGACGGCGAGGATGCGCGAGGGGTGCATCGAAAAATTGCGCAAACCCAAGCCCAGCAGCAAATGCGTCATTGCCACATCGCCGGCCATTTCACCGCACACGGCCACGCCTTTGCCGCTTTTGCGCGCCTGGCTAATCGTCTGCGCCACCAGCCGCAACACCGCCGGGTGCAGTGGCTCATAGAGATGGGCGACTGATTCGTCGGTCCGGTCCACGGCCAGGGTGTACTGGATCAGGTCATTGGTACCCAGCGACAGAAAATCGAAATGCGCCAGAAAGGGCCGCAGATTCAGCGCCGCCGCCGGGATTTCAATCATGGCTCCAAGCTGGACCGGGCCGTAGGCCACGCCACGGCGGTCCAGACTGGCGCGCGCACGCGCCAGGTGCGCCAGCGTCTGCTGAATCTGGGACTCATGCGCCAGCATGGGCACCAGCAGATGCACCTGTCCGAAAGCCGCCGCGCGCAGGATGGCGCGCAATTGGGTTGTGAACATGGCTGGCTCTGCCAGGCTCCAGCGAATCGCACGCAGACCCAGGGCGGGGTTGAGGTGGGCGTCATCGCGCTGTGAGCCATCGAGCGGCTTGTCCGCGCCGATGTCGATAGTGCGGATCGTGACCGGCAGGCCGTGCATGTCTTCCACGGCGCGGCGGTAGGCGGCAAATTGTTCCTCTTCATCGGGCAGATGACCGTGGCGGCCCATGAACAAAAATTCGCTGCGGAACAGGCCAACGCCGACCGCGCCACAAGCTAAAGCCGCCGACACGTCTTGCGGCACTTCAATATTGGCCATGAGCTCCACCACCTCGCCATCGCGCGTGACCGCTGGCGTGTGAAGCAGGCGCGCCAGGCGCGCGCGCTCGGCCAGGTTCTGCGCCTGTTTGCGCTGGTATTCGGCGCGGATCGGCGGTGAAGGGTCTACGATGACCAAACCGGCGTCGCCGTCAATGATGATCCAGTCATCCTGGCGTACCAGTTGGCTGGCGCTGCGCGTGCCGACCACGGCCGGAATATCCAGACTGCGGGCGACGATGGCGGTGTGCGAGGTCTTGCCACCCACATCGGTCACAAAGCCGGAAAACGCGCTCTGTTTGAAGTGCAGCATGTCGGCGGGCGACAGGTCGTGCGCGACCAGAATCAAATCATCTTCGGCGGCTTCCCTGTCGCTTTTGCGCGGCTTACGGCGGCGGTCCGGCCCGCCGGGCAGCACGGGGCTGGCGACTCCCTGCATGGCGCGCAGCACCCGCTCCACAATCTGCTCCAGATCCGCTTTGCGCTCCCGCAAATACGGGTCTTCCATGTCGTCGAAATTGCGTGAGAGCACTTCCAGCTGCGCGGTCAATGCCCATTCGGCGTTGTAAAAACGCTCGCTCACCCACTGCTTGACGCCTTCCACCAGCACTTCGTCTTTGAGAAGCATCAGGTGCACATCGAGCAAGGCGCGCAATTCCTGCGGCGTATCTTTGGGACCCATTTGTTGAATACTGGCCTGCAAGCGGATGATTTCTTCAATCACTGCATTACGGCCCGCGCGCAGACGATCGATCTCTACCGCGACCTGCTCGGGCTCAACGAAATAATGCGCCACGTCGCGGCGGCTGGAGCCCACCAGCACGGCGCGGCCCATCACGACGCCGCGCGAAACCGATAAGCCGTGGATGGAAAAAGCCATGCGTTGCGCGTCCTGAGCTTGCAGTCGGCCTTATTCGCCTTCGCCGAATTTATCGGCGATCAAGGCGAGCAAGGCCGCGAGGGCCGGGTCTGCGTCCGGCCCGATGGTCTCCACCTCCACCTCTGATCCCATACCGGCAGCCAGCATCATCACACCCATGATGCTCTTGCCATTGACGCGGCGCTCGCCCCGGGTGAGCCACACCTCGCTGGTAAAGCTGCCGGCCAGCTTGGTCAGTTTGGCGGAGGCCCGCGCATGCAAACCCAGTTTGTTGATGATGGTGGTCGTGGCAGTTGCAGTGTGCATAGGGTCACTCAAGGGTTCAGGCCGTGGGTTGGGTTTCGCTGGCCAGGGTCAGCTGCAACATGCCCTGTGTGCCGCCGGCCAGCGCGCGCGCCACCAGGGTGTTCAAGGGCTCATCGCGGTAGTTGATGACGCGTAGCAGCATGGGCAAGTTCACCCCGGCGAGCAAAACGGCAGGCGGAAGTGGCGCATCGGGATTGGACATCGGCGCCTGGCGCGCCAGGTTGCAGGGTGTAGCGCCCGCCACATCCACCAAAACCAGACATTCCTGCGCGGGCCATTGCGCACGCAAATCGGCAATAGCCTGGCAGATATCGGCGGGCGGGTCATCGGATGCGACGTCAAGCGCCGCAATATCGGGCCCGGCATCCGGAAAGACGTGTAAGGCGCAACTGCGCAAAGCACTGGCGAGTGGGGCGTGCGCGACCAGCAAAATTCCCACATTCATTCGTTGGCTCCTCGTATGGGCGGGAATTATGACTTCTTCGCCAGCAGAAAATAGGCGTACGCCAGGAGGCTGCAGACCCCGGACACCGCCACCGCGCCCTGGTATGCGCCCTGCACGGAAAAGCCCGCGGCCAGCAGCGCATCGATCACCAAACCCAGGCCCCATTGCACGGTGAAAACACCGGAAAAAATCACCAGGTTGAAAGCTGATAAAGCGCGCCCGGCCAAATGGGCGGGGAAAGCCAGTCCCACTGCGGGTTGCGATAAGGTCACCACCGATGCGCACACGCAGTAGGCTGTCCACATCCAAGCGCTGGATTGCCCGAAGGCCGGGCCACCGACCACAATGGCCAGCAAGACCAGCAAGCTGACTGGCAGCAAGCGCTGCATCAGCACATGGCTGGTCCAGCCCCGGCGCGCCAGCCAGGGCGTGGCCGCACCCCAGGCTAAGAAGGCCGCCATCATGCCCACGTTGAGCCAGAACATTCCGCTGGCCGCCTGCTCGGGCGTATAGCCGGCCACCGCAGTCAGCCAGCGTGCGGCCCACAAGGTTTGCATGGCCACCATGCTGCCGTAGGCAAAGAAACCGAAGGGCGTCAATCTGCGGAAATAGGGATGGCGGAAGACTGCTGCGTAAGCACCCGGGCGCTGGCCCGGGGCATCGTCCACCACGGCGGACACCACCGGCGGTGGCCAGCGCGGCACCACCCTGGCCACCGCTGTGATCGCCAACAGCAGCAGCGCGGCCAAAACCCCGAAGATGCCGCGCCAGCCCAAAACGGGCATCAGCCATTGCACCGGCAGGGTGGAGGCGACAAAACCGAGCGAGCCGGTCATCAGCATCCAGGAACTCGCGCGCTGCTGGTTGTCGGGGCGGTACCAGCGGCGGTAGGCGGTCAAAGGGGCCATCAAACACGCGCTCAGACCCACGCCGCAGGCCACACGCGCGGCGCACAGCGTCCAAAACGAATCGGCTGCGGCAAAACACAAACAGCCGGTTACCGCAACCATCAAAAATGCCAGCAGAACGCGCTTGGGACCGAAGCGATCCAGCCACGCACCCAGCGGCAACTGCGTCATGGAAAAGCCGAAAAAATAGCCGCCGGACAGCAGCCCCAGATCCGAGGCGGTTAAGGTGAATTCCTGCACCAGCGTGGGTGCCAGCGTGGCCGTGATGGCACGGATCAACGCAGAGAAAAAATACGCGGACGCGAATGCCAGAAACAAGGGAATGGCAGGCACCTTGTCCGTATCGGTTGGCAGTGCGTCCGGCGCGCGGGTCAGGTCTGAATGCTCAGCCACGGATCAGCGCCATTGCAGGTCAGCCAACAAGGGCTCGGTCAACGCGGCAGGTGTTGCCTTGGCGTAGACGGCGAGATGAAAAACAGAGCCCTGGTGCGCGACCCAGGCCAGACTGGCCTGCACCGGCGTGCCGTCGGGATGCTGACCGCTGGCGCGGGTCAGGCGCAGCAGCGGAGACTGGGACCTTTGCGGCATGGTCACCATCTCGCTGTGGCTGGCCTGCATTTGCGCTAGCGCGGCGCTGCGCCAGGCCTGCTCCAGATCCGTGGCGTCGATTCCGGCCGGCACAGTCACCTGGCTGATGGCAAACAAGGCGCCTTGGGCTTCGCAACCGGCCATCGACATGCGCACGGGTAACTGGCCAAGAACGACATCGCGCGCAGCG
>CANFTU010000134.1 GCA_947450005.1 Comamonadaceae bacterium
TACGCGCAGCACCTTGGATTCGCCGGTGAGCGTGTCAATGGCCACCTCGGTGCAGGCTGCACCGTAGGCAAAGTAATAGAAGGGGCGGCCGCTGAGCGTGGCTTTGTCGTAGTGGATTTTGGGTGTGCGGTAAAAGCCGTCGCTCCACAGCTGCACCCGCTGCGCGTAGGCCACGGGGATCAAGCTGGCAAAGCTGCGGGTTTGCGTGGGGCTGTGGACCTGGTCATCGGCAAAGCGCACCGCGCTGGTGCTGCAGCCATCGAGGTCGGCGACAAACTGGGCCAGCCGGTCGCGCACCTGCAGCGCAGCCAACTCGGCGGCGCGCCCGTTCAAGTCGGTGCCAGCAGAGGCCGCCGTGGCGCTGGCGTTGGGCACTTTGTCGGTGTCGCTGGCATTGACTTTGACCCGCGTGGGTGTGACCCCGAGAACCCCGGCCACGATCAGCGCGACTTTGGTGTGCAGGCCTTGGCCCATCTCCGTTCCGCCGTGGTTGACCAGCACGCTGCCATCGGTATAAACATGCACCAAAGCGCCGGCCTGGTTGAACTGGGTGGCGGTGAAGCTGATGCCGAACTTCACCGGCGTGAGTGCGAGTCCGCGTTGCAAGGTGGGCTGTGCCGCATTCCAGGTGGCGATCTCGGCGCGGCGCGCGTGGTAACCGCAGTCCTGAGCAAGCTGGGCGATCAGCGGCTGCAAGATGTTGTCTTCCACGGGCATGCCGTAATGCGTGGTGTTGCGCTCGGTGGTTCCGTAGAGGTTGCGCAGGCGCACGTCCAGCGGGTCCAGGCCCAGCGTTCGCGCGATGTCGCCCAGAATCACTTCCGTGACCACCATGCCCTGCGGTCCGCCGAAGCCCCGAAAAGCGGTGTGGCTTTGCTTGTGGGTTTTGCAGCGGTAGGAATCAATCGCTACATGCTCCAAAAAATAGGCGTTGTCGGTGTGGAAGATGGCGCGGTCGGCGACCGGACCGCTGAGGTCGGCGCTGAAGCCGCAGTCCACCAGTTGCGTGACCTGCAGGCCCAGCATCCGGCCGCTGTCATCAAAGCCCACCTGGTAGTCGTAGCTGAAGGGATGGCGCTTGCCGGTGACCATGAAGTCATCGTCGCGGTCCAATCGCAGTTTCACCGGCCGCCCGGTTTTGCGCGCGGCCAGCGCGGCCCATACCGCCAGATGCCCGGACTGCGTTTCCTTCCCGCCAAAGCCCCCGCCCATGCGGCGGCAGACTACCCGTACCGCGTGCAGCGGAATGTTCAGCGCATGCGCCACCCAGTGCTGCACCTCGCCGGGATGCTGGGTGCTGCTGTGGATCAACCATTGCCCGTCTTCCTGCGGCAGCGCGTAGGCGATCTGCCCCTCCAGGTAAAAGTGTTCCTGCCCGCCGACTTCCAGTGTCCCGCGCAAAACGTGGGGTGCTGCGCTCAGCGCCTGCGCCGCATCGCCCCGGCGCACATGCACCGGCGGCAAAACCCAGTGCTGCTGCGCGACCGCATCGCGCACGTTCAGGACTGCTGGCAGGGGTTCGATATCCGGGCGCACCAACTGCGCGGCATAGCGCGCACGGTGGTGGCTATCGGCCACCACCAGTCCCATGACATTGCCCACATGCTGTACCGATTGGTCCGCAAAAATCGCCTCGTCGTGCGCGAAGTTGGCTAGCAACCGGTCACCTGGAATATCCGCAGAACCGACCAGCGTGTGCACCCCGGGCGCGGCCAAGGCCGCCGCTGTGTCCATACCGCGCACCCGTCCATGTGCCTGCGGAGAAAGAATGGGCGCGGCGTGCAGCGTGCCCGCGATTTCGGGCAGGTCGTCGACGTACTGCGCCCGCCCTTCGATGTGGCGCACGGCGCTTTCATGGTGGGGCAGAGTGGCTTGGGGCGCAGCGCTCATGCCAGTGCCTCCAGCGTGACCAGGCCCTGGCCCTGGGTTTCCAGCCAGAAGCGCTGCAGCAAATTGCCCAGCACCTGGCGGCGATAGTCAGCGCTGGCGCGCATGTCGGCGATCGGGCTGAATTCTTGCAGCAGCACGGCCTGTGCGGCTTGCACCGTCGCCAGGCTCCACGGCTGCCCGCGCAGTGCAGCTTCGGTCTGGCGGGCGCGCATCGGGGTTGCTGCCACGCCACCGGCACCGATGGAAATGTGCTGCACGCGCTGGCCTGCATCGAGCTGCAGATGCAGGCCTAAACACACGGCCGAAATATCGTCCTCCTGCCGCTTGGAAATTTTGTAGGCCTGCAGCCATGCGCCAGCCCGTGGGGCGGGCACTAGCACCCAGGCCAGCAATTCATCTGCGGCCATGCAGTTTTGCCGGTAGCCGGTGTACAGATCTTCCAGCAGTAGTTCGCGGGTTTCGATTGCCCCGCCATGGGCACGGGCCAGCACCACGCGGGCGTTCAGCGCAATGAGCAGCGGCATGCTGTCGCCAATCGGCGAGCCGTTGGCGATATTGCCGCCCAGCGTGCCGGCGTTGCGCACCGGCAGCCCGGCAAAGCGGTGCCAGAAGCGGCGCAGGGTGGGCCACTGCTGCGCCAGCGCCGCGTAAGCCGCCTCTAAGGTAACCGCCGCGCCAATGCGCAAGCCGCCCTGGACGGTCTCAACGTTCCGCAACTCGGCCACGGCGGTGGTGTCGAGCACGCGCGCAAAGCGGCGATGCTGTTTGGTGACCCACAGGCCCACATCGGTGCAACCGGCCACCACCTGCGCTTGCGGGTGCGCGGCGCGCAGTGTCAAAAGCTGCATCAGGCTGCGCGGCTGCGCGTAGGCGCTTTGTGCTTCTTGCTCGGGGATGGATTGCAGAAGAGCTAGCGTCGCAGCCTCGTCTTGATCTGGCGCCGGGTAGTTGCCCATGCTGCATGCGGCGTCGATGATGGAGCGGTAGCCGGTGCAGCGGCACAAGTTGCCGCTCAGGTGTTCTTCCGCCATGGCGCGGTCCACAGTCTGGCCCTGGCGTACACGGTTCTGGTACAGCCCGAAGAGACTCATCGCAAAGCCGGGGGTGCAAAACCCGCATTGCGTTGCGTGCTGCGTCAGCAGTGCAGCTTGGACGGGGTGCTGGCTGCCGTCGGCTTGGGTCAAGTCTTGCGCAGTCCAAACCGCCATGCCGTGGGTCGCGTGCGCCATGCGGATGCAGCTGTTGACCGCGCGGTAGCGCAATGCGCCGTCTTCGTTCTCGCCCAAAACGACGGTGCAAGCCCCGCAATCGCCCTCGGCGCAACCTTCTTTGGTGTCGCAGGCGTGCAGATCTTCGCGCAGGACTTCCAGCAGCGTTCGTTCCAGCGGCACCTGCTGCAACCGCACGACCCGGTGGCGGTGCATAAAAGCCAGATCAGGCAGGGCGGCTAATTTTTCAGCGGAACTTTCACCAGAACTCATGGGGCGGGCGCACGGGGGCGGCACAAATGCGAAGATGGCTACAGTTTAGGCTCTCGGCCACAACCCCACTGCAAGGAAACTTTTATGTTCAAAGTTCACGCCGTTGCCGCCCACCGCCTGCCGCATTTGCTGCGCGCCATGCCCAAAGCCGAGCTGCATATGCACATCGAAGGCTCGCTGGAGCCCGAGCTGATTTTTGCGCTCGCGCAGCGTAACGGCGTGAAGCTGCCCTACGCCAGCGTGGAGGCTTTGCGCGCCGCCTACGCCTTCACCAATTTGCAGAGTTTTCTGGACATTTATTACGCCGGCGCCAGCGTCTTGCTGCACGAGCAGGACTTCTATGACATGGCCTGGGCCTATCTGGAGCGCGCTGCCGCCGACCATGTGGTCCATACGGAGATGTTTTTTGACCCGCAAACCCACACCGAGCGCGGCGTGAGCATGCAGGTGGTGATTGACGGACTGCACCGCGCTTGCGTAGACGCCCAAACCAAGCTGGGCGTGAGCGCGCAGCTCATCCTGTGTTTCCTGCGGCACTTGAGCGAAGAGGCGGCCTTGGAAACCCTGGAGCAGGCGCTGCCCTTTCGCGACAAATTCATCGGCGTCGGCCTGGATTCCAGCGAGGTCGGTCACCCACCGGAGAAGTTCAGCAAGGTGTTCGCCAAGGCCGGCGCGTTGGGCCTGCACCGGGTGGCCCACGCGGGCGAGGAAGGGCCGCCGGCCTATATATGGAGCGCGCTCGATGTGCTGGGCGTGGAGCGCATCGACCATGGCGTGCAATCCATCCACGACGCAGCCTTGATGACAAGGCTGGCACAGGCGCGGGTGCCTTTGACGGTGTGTCCGCTGTCGAATCAAAAGCTGTGTGTGTTCCCGGATCTGGCCGATCACAACATCGGCGCGCTATTGGACGCCGGGCTGTGCGTGACCATCAATTCAGACGACCCGGCCTACTTTGGCGGCTATATGAACGAGAATTTTGTGCAGACTTTTGCGGCCACCGGCCTGACGGCACAGCAGGCCTACCAGCTAGCGGCCAACAGCTTTGAAGCAAGCTTTATTTCAGAGTCCCAGCGTCACCATTGGATGCACGAATTGAAGGTGTGCTTCGAGCGTTTTGTGGAGCACGACGACTGAAGCGCCACCCGCGCGCCGGGGTGGTCAGGCGGCCCGTTTGGCCAGCACGCCGTCAAGCCAGTCGCTGCGCATCACTGGTACTGCGGTAATCAGTTTTTCGGTGTACGGGTGGAAGGGGCCGTCAAAAATCCGGTTGGTGTCCTCAAAGGCCACAAACGAGCCTTGCAGCATCACCGCAGTGCGGTGGGCGATGCGGTGCACCACGTCCAGATCGTGGGTGATCAGCACATAGCTCAGGCGCAATTCGGATTGCAGGCGGCGTAGTAATTTCAATATTTCTTCGGCCACCAGCGGATCGAGTGCGGAGGTGGGTTCGTCCAGAATGATCAGGTCGGGCTTGGCTGCCAGCGCGCGGGCAATGCACACGCGCTGCTTCTGGCCGCCGGACAACTGTCCGGGGCGGCGCGTCAGAAAATCGCGCGGGAGTTCCACCAGGTCCATCAGTTCTTCGGCGCGCCGGCGCACGGCCGCACCATCCAAACCGAAATAAAACGCGGCCGGGCGGCCGATGATGTCCAACACGCTTTGACGCGGATTGATGGCCACATCTGGAATTTGGTACACCAGTTGGATACAGCGTTTGAGGTCTTTGCTGCGTTCGGCCAGCGTTTTGGGAAGCGCCTGGCCCTTGAATGCGATCTGGCCGCCCGTGGGCGGAAGCAAGCCGGTGACGACCCTTGCCAACGTGGATTTGCCCGATCCGGATTCGCCCACGACAGCCACGGTCTCGCCCACCTTCACATCCAGGCTCACGTCGTTGATGACTTTGAAGCTGCCGTAGGCGGCGTGCACCTTGTCAATCTTCAAAATGGTCTGGTTCTGCACCGAGGACGCAGAGGCGCGCTCGTGGGCTGCCGCGCCGCGCACCGCAACCAGTCGCGCGGAATAGTCTTGGGTTGGGGATTGCAGCACGCCGTCCACCGTGCCTTCTTCCACCTCTTCGCCATGCCGTAAAACCTTGATGCGGTCGGCCACTTGTGCCACCACAGCCAGGTCATGGGTGATGTAGAGGGCCGCGGTACCGAATTCCCGGATCAGCGATTTGATCAGGATCAGCACCTCGATCTGGGTGGTCACGTCCAGAGCCGTGGTGGGCTCGTCGAGCACCAAAATGTCCGGGCGGCAGGACATGGCCATGGCCGCCATGGCGCGCTGCAACTGACCACCGGAGGCCTGGTGCGGGTAACGCTTGCCGAAATTGTCAGGGTCGGGCAGATCGAGCGATTTGAAGAGGCTGCGCGCCCAGGCTTCGGCCTCGGGGCGGGTCATCAGCTTGTGCAGCACCGGCGATTCGCAGACCTGGTCCATGATGCTGTGCGCTGGATTGAAAGCGGCGGCAGCCGACTGCGCCACGTAGGCAATGCGCCGGCCACGCACGGTCCGGCGGCCCTCTGCATCCAAGGTGCGTAAATCCGCGCCGTCGATCTTGATCGATCCACCGGCAATATGCACTCCCGCGCGGGCGTACCCCATGGCCGCCAGCCCGATGGTGGATTTGCCGGCACCACTTTCGCCAATCAAACCCAGCACCTGGCCTGCGCGCAGCTCCAAGTCGACCGACTTGACGATGGGCGCACCGCTCATCACGGCGTCGAGCCGCAGGCCCGTCATCTGCAAAATGATCTTGTCCGA
>CANFTU010000135.1 GCA_947450005.1 Comamonadaceae bacterium
GCGCCGATGTCAGCGACGGACTGCTGGGCGATCTGGGTCACATTCTGGAACGCTCGGCGGTGGGCGCGCAACTGGACGATGCGGCGCTGCTGGCCTGCTGCCCCTGGGCCCGCAGCGGCATTGACGTGCAGCGTGTGCGCAACTGCGTGCGCAACGGTGGCGACGACTATGAATTGGTTTTCACGGCCGCGCCCGCGCATGCCCAAGCCGTTGCAGCAGCCTCCCGCGCCAGCAGCACACCGGTACAGCGCATCGGCCGTATTGACACGCTGCCGGGACTGCGCGTAGTCGATAGCGCGGGGCACGCGATGGCCATAAGCAGCCAGGGCTTTGACCATTTCGCGCCAGCAGACACCACGCCGCGGAGCGCGACTACATGAACGACGACCTCCAACCGGTGACGGTGCGCCCCAGTGCGGGTTTCATGTGGCGGCATCCGGCGCGGCTGCTGGCGCTGGGCTTCGGCTCAGGCCTCAGCCCCAAAGGCCCGGGAACAGCGGGAACCTTATGGGCCTGGGCGGCGTTTGTGGCGCTGCAACCCTGGCTGGACGACGCGGGCTGGGCCTGGGTGATCGGGGCAGGAATTCCGCTGGGCATCTGGGCCTGCGCGGTCACGGCACGCGATATGGGTGTGGCCGATCCGAGTGCGGTGGTGTGGGACGAAGTGGTGGCCTTCTGGCTGGTGCTGTGGCTGCTGATGCCAACGGGGTGGCAGGGGCAGTTGGCGGCGTTTGCGCTGTTCCGCTTTTTTGATATTGCCAAGCCCGGCCCCGTGGGTTGGGCAGATGGCTTGTTCCACGGCGAGAACCCGGCCACCACCCCCTGGGGTTGGGCCCGCGCGGGCTGGGCCATCATGCTGGACGACCTGGTGGCCGCCGCGTGCACGCTGCTGGTGATGGCGTTATGGAGGGTCTGGTGATGGAGCAACAACTGGCTGCTGCGGTGCAGGAATTGGCAGACACGCTGCTGCGCCGCCAGTGGATGTTGGCCACCGCCGAGAGCTGTACCGGCGGCATGGTGGCTGCCGCCTGCACCGACCTGGCCGGCTCCAGCGGCTGGTTTGAGCGGGGTTTTGTGACGTATTCCAACGCTGCCAAAACGCAGATGCTGGGCGTGGACGCGCAGCTGATTGCCAGCCATGGCGCGGTCAGCGAGCCGGTGGCGCGTGCGATGGCAGAAGGCGCATTGCAGCATTCCGGCGCACAACTTGCGCTGGCCATCACGGGGGTGGCCGGGCCGGGCGGTGGCACCGATGCCAAGCCGGTGGGCATGGTGTGGTTTGCATTTGCCGGACCCTGGGGCGTGCACAGCGCCATGCAGCACTTCACAGGCGATCGCGCCGCTGTACGCCAGGCCGCGGCCTCCTATGCACTGCGCCAACTGAACGTCTTGTGCGCAGCAGCTTAGGGCGGGTTTTCCCTTGTACGCCACTGGCTGACCAGGGCGCAATTCATTTCACAATGCACGGTCACAATGGGGCTCGCTGTTTTTGCTGCAGCGGCGCTTTGAATTCACATAGGTTGGAACCATGCTCGCACGCTTGAACACGATTTTCCCGATCCGCTATATCGCATTTGGCGCGTGTTGTGTGGGGGTTCTGTTAGGCGCTGCGCACTGGGTTCTCAGCGGAAATTTCGCACTGTTGCTGGTCAGCGGACTGCTGGTCATTGTGGGCGTTCGCGATCTCAGCCAGGAGCGCAGTTCGATTCTGCGCAACTACCCGGTGATTGCGCATTTGCGCTTTTTGCTGGAATTCATCCGCCCCGAAATCCGGCAGTACTTTATTGAGAACGACACCGAGGCCATGCCCTTCTCGCGGGCGCAGCGTTCGCTGGTCTACCAGCGCGCCAAAGGCGAGTCGGACAAGCGCCCCTTCGGCACGCAGCTGGACGTACACGCCAAGGGCTTTGAATGGATGGTGCATTCCATCGCCCCCAGCACCATTGCCAGCCATGACTTCCGCATCACCATCGGCGCCGGGCGCGCGCAACCCTATGAAGCCAGCGTATTCAACATCTCGGCGATGAGCTTCGGCGCGCTGAGTGCCAACGCCATCATGGCGCTGAACGCCGGGGCCAAGCGCGGCGGATTTGCCCACGACACGGGCGAAGGGTCTATTTCCGTGCACCACCGCAAAAACGGCGGCGACCTGATCTGGGAAATCGGTTCGGGCTACTTCGGCTGCCGCAACGATGACGGTACGTTCAGCGCGGAACGCTTCACCGAGCATGCGACCGAGGCACAGGTGAAGATGATCGAAATCAAGCTCAGCCAGGGTGCCAAGCCCGGCCACGGCGGCGTGCTGCCCGGCCCCAAGGTCACCGTAGAAATTGCCGACGCGCGCGGCGTGCCGGTGGGCGTGGACTGTGTCTCGCCGGCATCGCACAGCGCGTTTTCCACGCCGCTGGAATTGCTGCAGTTTGTCGAGCGCTTGCGCACGCTCTCAGGCGGCAAGCCGACCGGCTTCAAGCTGTGCATTGGCCAGAGCTGGGAATGGTTTGGCATCGTCAAAGCCATGCTGGAGTCGGGCATCACGCCGGACTTCATCGTGGTGGACGGCGCGGAAGGCGGCACCGGCGCGGCACCCGTCGAATTCACCGACCATGTGGGCGCGCCCCTGCAAGAAGGGCTGACTTTGGTGCACAACAGCCTGCGCGGCGCGGGCCTGCGGGAGCGCATCAAGATTGGTTGTGCCGGCAAGGTGATCACGGCCTTTGACGTGGCGCGCATGCTGGCGCTGGGCGCTGACTGGTGTAACAGTGCGCGCGGCTTTATGTTTGCGCTGGGCTGCCTGCAAGCGCAGACCTGCCACACCGGCAACTGCCCCACCGGCGTGGCCACGCAAGACCCGCTGCGTCAACTCGCGCTTGGTGTGGGCGACAAATCACAGCGCGTCTACCACTTCCACCTCGAAACGCTGGAGGCCTTGCGCGAACTGCTGCAAGCCGCCGGCCTGCAACACCCGCGCGACATCACGCCGCACCACATCGTGCGCCGTGGCGGCGATAACACGGTGGCCAGTCTGGCGCATTCGCTGAATTCGGAGTTGCCCGAGGGCGCGCTGTTGGGCGGTGATTTAAGCGGCCTTCCACATATTTACCAACGCCACTGGCCGCGCGCACAGGCGCAGAGCTTTGCGCCCTTGACGGCCTGAACCGGGCGCAACCCGCTCTGGCGGGGCGTCAGGCCCCGCAGCACTTTTTGTACTTCTTGCCGCTGCCGCAAGGGCAGACATCGTTGCGGCCCACATCGCTGTCTTTGCGCACGGTCTCCACCCGCGGCCCCAGGCTGCGCCAGACATCGAACAGGTCATAGACCGCCCAGATCGCCTGCGCGAAAGCATCCATACGTGCCTGGCTCATGGTCGGCGCATCGTCGTCGGAAAACGGTGCCAGCTCCCAGGGGCCGGGGTCGTCCTCGGTGAGCGCGAGGATGGCGGCCATGGCGGCTTCCACCACGCGCGCCGCCTCTTTGTCACGCGGCGACGCCCACTCCTGCGGCCAGTTTTCTACGGCGTACATGAACCCCAGCGCCCAGACCTGGGCAAAGGCCGGAATGTCCTGTGCGTCCTCGCCCATGTCGGCGCGCTCGGCCTCGCTCAAAGCCAGCACAGCGCCGCGCACGTCCACCAGATCGGGGTGGTAGGCGGCTTCGTCGCTGAGCTCCTGCACATCGGCGGCTAGCGCGGCGCGGACTGCCTCATGGCGACGCTGCCACAGCGCGAGAAACGCCTCTCGCTGGGCCGCATCGGCAAAGCCTTCAGGATCGAGCAGAACCTCCAGAAATTCATCCGCGCCAATGGCCCGGCGGCAACACACCAGCGCCGCCAGAAAGCCCTCGCAAAACTCCCATTGCGGCACCTCTTCGCTGCGGGTGCGCAGGTCGTCAAGTAAGTCTTCCATGGCGGTGAGGTCGGCGTCGGCGGGGATGGGTATGGGGGATGAGGTGGTGGTGTCAGTCATGTTGTTTGGTCGTTGGAGGCGTGATTATTCGCAGGGGTGTATCGGCAGCCACGCCACCCCCACATCCACCACCCCCAGCTTTTGCAGCCGCCGGCGCATGCACAAAACAGCTTTGTCTTTGCTCAGCAACGTCGCGCCATGGCTGACAGCGAGGTCGATGAACTTCTGGTCGTCGGGGTCTTTGCAAGTAGCGGGCGCTTTGGGGGCGACGGGGACAATGCGGGCGCGGGCGTCGAACTGGCTGAGAAGCTGCGCGGCTTGCAAGCCGTGAAAGGCCAGGCGAACGGCGATGTGCGGGTAGGACAACACCCGCGCGAGCTCTTCGCGCATGGGCGCGGTGGCCAGCCACCGCAGGTCGGGCTTTACCGGTTCGTCGAACACAGCAGCGCGCAGGGCATGGGTGCGCGGATCACGAAATACCAGCGCGTCGAGCACGATGTTGGTGTCCAAAACCAGGTGATGGGTCACACAGCGGCGTAGGGGTAAATCTGATTGCCGCCAGGGGCGCGGATTTGCGCGTTGAAGGACACGATGATGCGGTCCTGCGCGCCTTGATACGGCATGGCTTTGTGCGGCAAAAAAGCGGGGAACAGCACCAGATCACCGGCCTGCGGCGTGACATCGAGCGTGGCGTTTTGCAAGAAGGCATTGCCCATGTCCATGTGCGCGCCGCCGAGCAGCGGGAACATAGGGCTGTAAAAGCGGGTGGCACCGTTGAGCGCGCCCAGATCGGGGTGCGCGCTGCGTTGCGCCAGCGGGTCGATTTGCACGTAGTACACGCCCGACCAGGAGCAGTTGCCGTGGGTGTGGATGTCATGAAACGCAGTGCCGTTTTGCACCTGGAACCACACGCCCATGAGTTGCAGTTGCAGCGCCTGGCGGCCGGGTGGCCAGATGCCGGCGTTGGCCTGCTGCGCGGCACTTTGCAAGGCGCTAGCGATGAATTGCACCAGCGCGGTGAACTCGGGTAAGTCGACGCGGTCCAACAAATCGTCTTCGCTGGCATAAAAGCCCGCACCGGCATTCGGCGCGGTAGCACGCATGGCCTGGAACACCCGCGCCAACACCGGGTTAGCGGCATCGGCACCGCTCCAACGCTGGCGCGCCAGCGGCACGGGCCACAGGCTTTGCAGCGTGGCGCTCATGCCGCCGGCGTCAGCTCGGCGGCAGGCAGCGCGAATTTCCACCCGGTCTTCTGCGACAAATCGGCCATGTCCTGCGGCGTATCCAGGTCGGTGATGAAGCGGGTATTCGTGGTGGCGTGGGCGTAGACCAGCTCCGGTTGGCGTTCGATCAGGTGGCGGCAGGCCAGGTTGTTCTGGCTTTGCATGATCTGCTCGCAGGCGCTGCCATCCAGCACGATCGGGTTGCCCCGCTGGCCGTTGACCATGGGCACCACAATGTTGCCGTTAGCCTTTTTCTTGAATGCGGCAATCAACTCGGTGAGATCCGCAGCGCCAATGAGCGGCTGGTCGGCCAGGACCACCAGGACAGCGTCAAACGCACCGCGCAGCGCCGCCAAACCGACGCGCACCGAGCCTTGTTGTCCTTGGGCGAAGTCGGCGTTGTGCGCCAGCGTGACGGGGAAGGTGGCAATTTGCGCCTCCACTGCGTCACGACCGAAACCGGTAACCACGACCACCTCATCCACCCCCGCGCCACTGAGCGCAATCAGATGCCGGTTGATCAGCGGCACGCCTTGCAAAGTGATCAGCGCTTTGGGCACCCCGCCCATGCGCCGCCCCTCGCCCGCAGCCAACAGCACCGCACCAATACGCAGGCGGGCATACAAGCCTCCGCCACCTTTCAACAGGCATCCCATGGGGTGCTCCTCATTAAGCAAAAGCTGATTCTGCTTGAAAACCTGACGCCCCAAACAAAACGGGCCGGACAGTTGCCTGCCCGGCCCGCTTCAAGCAGCGAACTGCTTACTTCTGGTAGCTGATGCGATAGACCGCACCGGCTTTGTCGTCGGACACCAGGATGGAGCCGTCAACATACTGCTGCACGTCCACGGGGCGACCCAGGTAGTAGCCAGCCGAGGTCATGAAACCTTCAGCAAACGGCTCGGTCTTGGACGCATTGCCCTTGTCGTCCAGGTAGGTCACCATCACGCGGGCGCCACGGGGCTTGACCGCATTCCAAGAAC
>CANFTU010000136.1 GCA_947450005.1 Comamonadaceae bacterium
GGAACAGCAGCCACGCATCGCCCACCAATGCCCGCGTTTGGGCCATCAGCCGCGTTCGCGCCTGTTGCAAGATCACCAAATCGCTGGCCATCATGGTGGCCCCGCGCTGGATCCGCGCCAGCACCCGCGGGTCCAGCCGCGCCGCATCGGGTCCGTCGACGATCGTGCGGTGCAGCACATAGGCCTCGGCGGCGGGAATGGTCCCATGCTGTGCGGTCAGCGCTTGCAGGGCGTCAAAGGCCGGTATGTGCATGTGTTGCACCTGCGCGCCAGCCGCGCGCAGCCGCGCCAGCACGGCCTCAAAACGGACCAGCACTTCAGGTTGCGCTTCATCCAGCACCACGTTGCTGGGCACCACCACCCGCAGCGTACCCGGCGGCGGTATCTGCAGCTCTGCGGTCGCAACGCCCAGCAGCGCCTGGTAGGCCCAGGCGCAGTCCTGCACGGTCTTGGCCATGGGGCCGATCACGTCCAGCGTTGCCGATAAGGGAAATACCCCCGTGGAGTCCAGCCGGCCAATAGAGGGCTTGAAACCCACCAAGCCATTGAAAGCTGCCGGTATGCGCACGGAACCACCGGTATCCGTACCCATGCCGATCAGTGCCATGCCCGCGTCCACTGCCACTGCCGAGCCGCTGGATGAACCCCCGGGCGAGCGGTGCGCGTCCGTGCTGCGGCGGTTGCGCGGCGTGCCGAAATGCGGGTTCAGCCCCAAGCCGGAGTACGCGAACTCGGTTAGACCCGTCTTGCCGATGCTCACCGCGCCAGCGGCGGCGAGCGCCGACACGGTGGCCGCGTCCTGCCCGGCCGGTGGGGCGTTGCGGCGCAGCGCAGAGGCGGCCGTGGTGGGCGTGCCCGCCACATCAAACAGGTCTTTCCACACCACCGGAACGCCATCCAGCGGGCCCAGCGGCTGGCCCGCGTGCCAGCGGGCGCGGCTGGCATGTGCCTCGACCAGCGCGCGTGCCTCCAGTAGGCAGGTGAAAAGCCCCGGTTCGGCCGCGCCAGCCAGTGCTAGACAGTGCTGCGCCACGGCCACCGGGTCCAAGCGCGCCTCGCGGTAGGCGGCGTGCAACTCCCGCAGGGTGAACGAATCAAGGGAAATCGGCATGGTGTGTCTTTCCAACGGATCAAGGGATGGGGCTTACAAGCCCAGCATCAATTGCAAATTCTGTACCGCTGCCCCGCTGGCGCCTTTGCCCAGGTTGTCCAGCCGCGCCACCAGCAGGGCGTGGCCGGCCGCCTGGTTGGCAAACACCCGCAGTTCCATCACATTGGTGTTGGCCAGTGCCACCGCGTCGAGTTTCAGGTCGGCGGTGGGCGGCTCCACCCGCACCCAGGTGCTGTGGGCGTAATGCGCCCGCAGCGCGTCGTGCAAGGCTTGCGCGGTGGGCGTACCGGGCAGGCTCTCCAGGTGCAGCGGCAACTGCACCAGCATGCCTTGCGCGAAATTGGCCACCATGGGCACGAACAGCGGGCGGCGCGTGAGGCCGGTGTACCGCATGATTTCCGGCACATGCTTGTGCGCCAGACCCAGTGCGTACAGCTCCAGGGGCGCAGCCGTTCCCGCTTCATACGCCTCCATCATGCTGCGTCCGCCACCCGAGTAACCGCTGACGCTGGGCAGACACACCGGCGTATCGGGGCCGATCAACCCGGCGTCGACCAAGGGGCGTAAGAGCGCAATCGCGCCCGTGGCGTAGCAGCCAGGGTTGGATATCCGCTGGGCTGCGGCAATGGCGGCGGCTTGTCCGGCACACAACTCGGGGAAACCGTAGACCCAGTCCGGGTGGGTGCGGTGCGCGGTGGACGCGTCAATGATGCGTGGACCGCGTCCGGTGTCTGCCAGCAGCGCATCGGCCATGGCCACGGTTTCTTTGGCGGCGTCGTCATGCAAACACAAAATGACCACGTCGGCGCGTGCCAGCAAGGCGCGCTTGGCCTGCGGGTCTTTGCGCAGTGCCGGGTCAATCGCCAGCAACTCCATGTGCGCCATGTCTTGCAGACGCTGGCGGATTTGCAGGCCCGTGGTGCCGGCCTCGCCATCAATAAATACGGTGTGCATCAGGGCTCCGGGTGCGCCCGCGCAGGCCTTGCAGACGCGGGTTTGGGCTGTAAGTTTGCACAAGGGTTTGTGCGTTGCACCATGATACAGTTCGCCCGCTTTGCGGCGGCCCCGCCCGCCCTTCGCCCAGCGCAGCGCAGCCTGTGCGTTTTCCCCTGCAAAAGAAGCGAGAACAGCATGAAAATCCATGAGTACCAAGGCAAGGACATCTTGCGCAACGCCGGCATTCCTGTGCCCAACGGCATTCCCGCGTTCACCGTGCAGGAAGCGGTGGAGGCGGCACAAAAACTGGGCGGCCCGGTTTGGGTTGTCAAAGCGCAGATCCACGCGGGTGGACGCGGCAAGGGCGGCGGCGTCAAGCTCGCTCGCTCGCTCGATGAAGTCAAGCAACTCGCCTCTGAGATTCTGGGCATGCAACTCGTCACCCACCAGACCGGCCCCCTTGGCCAGAAGGTGCGCCGCTTGCTGATAGAAGACGGCGCAGACATCAAAAAAGAATATTACGTATCCGCCGTCACCGACCGTGCCAGCCAGCGCGTGGCCATGATTGCCTCGTCTGAAGGCGGCATGGACATCGAAGGCGTGGCGCACGATACGCCCGAAAAAATCATCACCGAAATCGTGGACCCCGCGCTGGGCCTGACCGACGCGCAAGCCAAAAAGCTGGCCGACGCCATTGGCGTGCCGGCCGGCTCCACCGCCAAGGCCGTGGACGTCTTGCAAAAGGTGTACCGCGTCTATATGGATACTGACGCCAGCCTGGTCGAGATCAACCCGCTGATTTTGGAAGGCAACGGCAACATCAAAGCCTTGGACGCCAAGTTCAACTTTGACGCCAACGCCCTGTACCGCCACCCCGACATCGTCGCTTTCCGTGACCTCGACGAAGAAGACCCCGCCGAAATCGAAGCCAGCAAATTTGATCTGGCCTACATCAGCCTGGACGGTGACATCGGCTGCCTGGTCAACGGCGCCGGTCTTGCCATGGCTACGATGGACACCATCAAATTGTTCGGTGCAGAACCCGCGAACTTTCTAGACGTGGGCGGCGGTGCCACCCCCGAGAAGGTGACCGAAGCGTTCAAGATCATGCTCAAGAACCCCAAGGTCAAAGCCATTCTGGTCAACATCTTCGGCGGCATCATGAAATGCGACACCATCGCCACCGGCGTCATCGTCGCCTGCAAAGCGGTGAACCTGAGCGTGCCGCTGGTGGTGCGCATGAAGGGCACCAACGAAGACATCGGTAAGAAGATGCTCGCCGACTCCGGCCTGCCCATCATCAGCGCCGACACCATGGCCGAAGCCGCCCAACGCGTGGTGGCCGCTGTCAAAGCCCACGCCTAAAGCCTTAGAAAGAAACCGCCATGTCGATCTTCATCAACAAAGACACCCGCGTCATCACCCAGGGTATCACCGGCAAAACCGGCGCATTCCACACTGAGAAATGCCAGGAATACGCCAACGGCAAAGCTTGCTTTGTCGCCGGCGTGAACCCCAAGAAGGCCGGTGAATCGGTTCTGAACATCCCGATTTACGCCTCTGTGAAAGAGGCCGCCTCTGCCACGGGCGCCACCGTCTCGGTCATTTATGTGCCGCCCCCCGGCGCGGCTGCGGCTATCTGGGAGGCGGTCGAGGCCGACCTGGATCTGGCCATTTGCATCACCGAAGGCATTCCCGTTAAAGACATGCTGGAAGTGCGCAACAAAATGCGCGCTAAAGAAGCCGCCGGTGGCAAAAAAACCCTGCTGCTCGGGCCCAACTGCCCCGGCCTGATCACGCCTGACGAGATCAAGATCGGCATCATGCCCGGGCACATCCACCGCAAAGGCCGTATCGGCGTGGTCAGTCGCTCGGGCACGCTCACCTACGAAGCCGTTGCGCAACTCACCGAAATCGGCCTGGGCCAAAGCAGCGCGGTCGGCATTGGTGGCGACCCCATCAATGGCCTCAAGCACATCGACGTCATGCGCGCCTTCAACGAAGACCCGGATACCGACGCCGTCATCATGATTGGTGAGATCGGCGGGCCCGACGAAGCCGAAGCCGCGCGCTGGTGCAAGCTCAATATGAAAAAGCCCATCGTCGGCTTTATTGCCGGCGTGACCGCGCCTGCGGGTAAACGTATGGGCCACGCTGGTGCGCTGATCAGCGGCGGCGCGGATACCGCGGACGCCAAGCTGGCGGTCATGGAAGAATGCGGTTTCAAAGTCACCCGCAACCCCTCGGAAATGGGCAAGTTGCTCAAGGCGCTTCTCTGAGCGGCTTTATTGCCCGCCAGCTGGTGAGCTCATAAAACATAGGAACGCGCGCCATGGACTTTTTGCAGGACCCGGTTTTCTGGTTGGGGTTGCTCAAGATCATCTGGATCAACATCATCCTGTCCGGCGATAACGCCGTGGTGATTGCCTTGGCTGCGCGCAGCCTGCCGCCGGCGCAGCAGAAAAAAGCCGTTTTGTTCGGCTCCGGTGCCGCGGTTGTCTTGCGCATCGTGCTCACGGTGGTGGCGGTGCAATTGCTCGCCTTGCCGTATTTGCAGATGGTGGGTGGCTTGCTGCTGCTGTGGATCGGCACCCAGCTGCTGGGTGACGGCGATGAAGGCGAGGGTGAGAGCAAAGAATATGGCTCGCTCATGGCTGCGGTGCGCACCATCCTCATCGCTGATCTGGTGATGAGCCTGGACAACGTCATTGCCGTGGCTGCTGCCGCCAAGGGCAGCATGGTTTTGCTGGTTCTGGGCCTGGGCATCAGTATTCCGCTGGTGATTTTTGGCAGCACGCTGATGATCCGCCTCATGGAGCGCTTCCCCATCGTTGTTACCTTCGGCGCGGGCCTGATCGGCTGGGTTGGCGGCGAAACCATCATCAGCGACAACGTGCTGGCACCCTTGGTGCAAGAGGCGCATTGGCTGCATTACGCCGGCCCTGCGCTGGGCGCGGCATTTGTGCTGGGCGTCGGCACCCTGCTGGGACGCCGTGGCGCCGCCGAAGATGGGCATGCTCTGCCTGCCGACAGCGACAAGCGCTAGCGACGAGCGGCTGCCTCAGGCCCGCAACGGGTCTTAAAACTCTGAAGAAATACGTTTGAAACTCCCCCTTCCGGGGGATTTTTCACGATTCGCGCCCGCTTACAATTCACAACTCAAGTTGTTGTTCCGCGCCGCATGGGAGCGACAGGTTGACAGTCCGTCAGGCGCAACCTGCGGGTGCACGGTTCACCTTTCCACTTCTTTTTTCACTGGGAGTTTGTTATGAAACGCAGCATTCAAAAGGGTTTCACCCTGATCGAACTGATGATTGTGGTGGCCATCATCGGCATCTTGGCGGCGGTGGCTTTGCCGCAGTACCAGGACTACACGGTTCGCGCAAAAGTTGCCAATGTGATCAGTGCATTTGACAGCATCAAGTCGTGTGTCACCACACAGTATGCTTCAGACTCAGGCAATATGGCGAACGTTTCCAGCTTATGCAGCGTCGCATCAAACGCTTATTTCGATACGATAGCTCCGGCGGCTACTGGAATCGTTGCCATCTCTGCGGCTGCGTCAAAGTTGGGCGCAGCGGCCACCATAATCATCACAAACGATTACTCCGTACAAAGCGCTTCGGCCGGCAATTTGACTTGGGTTTGTTCGGGTACACCCACCAAATACTTTCCCGCCAGTTGCCGAGGCTGACTCTCGTCGCATTTTGCTTTAGAAGGTCCCTTTTCCGAGGGGCTTTTTTGATTGAACTGCGCCCCATGTTTAAGTTTCAACACGACAAAGCCCTGGCCTGTGAACTTGCCAACACCCTCGCGGCGCAGGTCTCGGTGAAGCTGTTGCGGGAGAACCGGCAGGCACTGTCGGTGAACAAAATCACCCGCGTTTTAGAAAAAACGTTTCTGCAGGCCAGCGCCTACCAAGCCGCACAGCGCATGGGCTTTTTGCGCCGCAGTCTGTTTGCCAACGCCTTTCAGTGGGCGCTCAAAGAGCA
>CANFTU010000137.1 GCA_947450005.1 Comamonadaceae bacterium
CGGCGCCACGCTGATCTTCTCGGCGCATGGTGTGAGTAAAGCCGTGCAGGACGAGGCGCAGGCGCGGGGCTTTCAGGTCTTCGATGCCACCTGCCCGCTGGTCAGCAAGGTGCATGTGGAAGTGGCCAAGCTGCACAAAGAAGGCTACGAATTTTTGATGATCGGCCACAAAGGCCACCCGGAAGTTGAAGGCACGATGGGTCAGCTGGAAAGCGGCATTCATCTGGTGGAAGACGTGGCGGATGTGGCCCGTGTGCAGCCCGCCCAGACGGACAAGCTGGCGATGGTGACCCAAACCACCCTGAGCGTGGACGACGCCGCCGAGATTGCTGCGGCCATCCAGGCGCGTTTCCCCAAAGTGCGCCTGCCCAAGCAACAGGACATTTGCTACGCCACGCAAAACCGCCAGGACGCGGTCAAGCTGATGAGCCCGATGGTTGATGTCGTGATCGTGGTGGGCAGCCCGACCAGCTCCAACAGCAACCGCCTGGCCGAACTCGCCCGCAAACTCGGCGTGGACGCCCACATGGTGGACCACGCGGACGAACTCCAAGCCGAATGGCTGGACGGCAAAGCGCGCGTGGGCCTGACCGCCGGGGCATCGGCACCCGACGTGCTGGTGCAAGCCGTGATCACCCGCCTGCGCGCCATGGGCGCGGTGTCGCTGCGCACGCTGGACGGTGTGCAGGAACACACCAAATTCCCCCTACCCAAAGGCCTGAAGGCCGACACCTTGGAATGAACCGGAACCACCATGCTTGATATCAATCTGCTGCGCAAAGACCTGGACGCCGTCCTTGCCGGCCTGAACGCCCGTAAATCACCGCAGACGTTTTTGGACCTGGCCGCCTTCACTGCGTTGGAAGCCGAGCGCAAAACCATCCAAACCCGCACGGAAGAACTGCAAGCCCGACGCAATGCCTTGAGCAAGCAAATCGGCCAACTCAAAGCCAAGGGCACGGCCGCCGAAGTGGATGCCGTGATGGCGCAAACCGCCGACATCAAAACCGAACTGGAACACAGCGCCGCGCAGCTGGAGCGCATCCAAAGCGATATGCAAGCCATGCTGCTGGCCGTGCCCAATTTGCCGCACGCCAGCGTGCCGCGCGGGGCGGATGAGCACGGCAACGTGGTGGCGCGCAGCTGGGGCACGCCACGCGCCTTCGACTTTGAGATCAAGGACCACGTGGACGTGGGCGCACCGCTGGGCTTGGACTTTGACATGGGCGTCAAGCTCACGGGGGCGCGCTTTAGCGTGATGCAGGGACAGGTTGCGCGCCTGCACCGCGCGTTGGCGCAATTCATGCTGGAAGTGCAGACCCAAGAGCACGGCTACACCGAGTGCTACACGCCCTACATCGTCAACGCCGATACCCTGCGCGGAACCGGACAACTGCCCAAGTTTGAAGAAGACCTGTTCGCCGCCAACAAAGGCGGGCAGGATGCGGGTGACGCTTCGGCGCTGTATTTGATTCCCACCAGCGAAGTGACGATGACCAATTTCGTGCGTGATGTGGTGCTGGCCGAGTCCGATCTCCCGATGAAGCTCACCGCGCACACGCCCTGCTTCCGCTCCGAGGCCGGCTCGTACGGGCGCGACACGCGCGGCCTGATCCGCCAGCACCAGTTTGACAAGGTTGAATTGGTGCAAATCGTGCATCCCGAGCGCAGCTACGAAGCGCTGGAAGAAATGACCCGCCACGCCGAGGCGATTTTGCAAAAGCTCGGCCTGCCCTACCGGGTCATGAGCCTGTGTACAGGCGACATGGGTTTTGGCGCAGCCAAGACCTATGACCTCGAGGTCTGGCTGCCCGCACAAAATACCTATCGCGAAATCAGCTCGGTCTCCAACTGCGAGGCTTTCCAGTCACGCCGCTTACAAGCGCGCTTCAAAAACGCCCAAGGTAAAAACGAACTGGTGCACACCCTCAACGGCTCCGGCCTGGCGGTGGGCCGCACGCTGGTGGCGGTGCTGGAGAACTACCAGAACGCCGATGGCTCGGTCACCGTGCCCGAAGCCCTGCGACCTTTTTTGGGCGGGCTTGCGGTGTTGCAGCCGAACTGATCGGCACGCGCGGATCCGTCACGGGTCCATCGCCATCGACGGCGGGCTGTCCAGCAGCGCGCGCAAGATGACCAAACCCTCCTCCAGCTGGGCCACGGATGCGGCCGAATTCAGGCTGATGCGGATCGCATGCGGAGCCGGCGAGCGACCCACGGCAAAGTGGTCGGCGGTACGCACCAGCACACCGGCCTGGCGCAGGGCCGCGGCAAACTGACCGGCGCGCCACGGCTCGGGCAGGGGCAGCCAGATCAGCGGGTATTCCATGTCCGATTTGTAATCCAGCCCCGCCAGCAGGCGGTGGGCACTGAGCAACCGCTCGGCGGTCATGGCCCGCTGCTGCGCAATCAAGCGCTCCATGGCGCCACTCTCCAGCCAGCGCGTGGCAATCTCGGGCAAGAGCGGTGCGACCATCCAGCTGTCGGCGCGCATGCTGGCGGCAAATTTACTCAACCACTGCGGTGCGGCCTCGACATAGCCGACCCGCAAGCCGGGTGCCAGCACCTTGGAAAAACTCGACAGCAAAAATGACTGCTCCGGCAGCCAGGTCGAAAGCGCCGGCAAGGGGTGCGCCTGCATGGCGGCATGCACGCTGTCTTCAATGATGTACAGGCCGTGGTTGCGCGCCACCTGGGCGATCGCCTCCCGCCGGTCCATGGGCATGGTGGCGCTGGTCGGGTTGTGCAGGCTGGGGGCGCAGTAAACAAATTTGGTATCAAAGGTCTTGGCCGCGCGCTCTAAAGCCGCCGGGACCATGCCTTGCGCGTCGGTCTCAATCCCGATCAGCTGCAGGCGCATGGAGCGGGCCAGCGCCTGCAAACCGGGGTAACTCAGGGTCTCCGTCAGCAGCGCGTCACCCGGCCGGGCCACGGTGCGCAACACGCAAGCCAGCCCGTGCTGCGCACCGTGCGTCACCATCACGCGGTTCCAAGCCCCGCTGGTACCAAATCGGCGCAGCCATTGGGCGCCTGCCTCGCGATGGCGGCGCATGCCAGTCTCGCTTTGGTAGCTCAGCACCTGGCGCAACAGGCTTCCATCGGTCGCCAGGCTCTCAAAAGCCTGGGTCAGGGCCAGCGTTTCGTCTCCGAACATGGCCACGTTGTGCGCCAGGTCAATCGGCACCTGGCTTGCGTCCGGCTCGGCGCTGCCCTCGGCGGTCTCGGCGGCGCGGACATAGGTCCCGTCACCCACCCGGGCAATGGCCAGGCCCTGACGCTCCAAAATCGCATAGGCGCGGCTGATGGTTCCGGTGGTCACGCCCAACCGGTGCGCCAGGCTGCGCTGAGGCGGCAGCTTTTCGCCCACGGGCAACTGCCCGTTGATGACGGCCTGCGCCAGGTCTTCGGCAATCGACTGGTACTTGGGCTTGCTGCCGTCGCCCAAACTTGCGGTGGAAATCAGCTGTTCAAAGGACATAAGGCAAAAACCCGGGGCAATTACTTAATTTGATGGCATTGTTGGCATGCAATGCGCTGCATAGTATCGGCAATTGCCCTCGAACCACCCCGCATGACCGAATACGACTACATCATTGTTGGCGCAGGCTCCGCCGGGTGCGTGCTGGCCAAGCGCCTGAGCGCCGACGCCCGCAACCGCGTCCTCCTGCTGGAAGCCGGTGGCTCGGACCGCAGCCCGCTGATTCAGGTGCCGCTGGGTTACGGCATGACCTTCACCGACCCGCAGTACAACTGGATGTACACCACCGAGCCCGACCCGGCGCTGGCGCACCGCGCCTCCTACTGGCCGCGTGGCAAGGTCTTGGGTGGCAGCAGTTCGCTCAACGCCATGGTCTACATGCGCGGCCAGGAAGGCGACTTTGACGACTGGTGCGACGCGGGCAACCCGGGCTGGGGCTGGAGCGATGTGTTGCCCTATTTCATAAAGTCGGAAGACCATGTCTGGGGCGCATCCGAACACCACGGTGCAGGCGGGGAATTGCGGGTGAGCGACTTTGCCGACCAGGTACATCCGATTTGCAGCCGCTTTTTGGAGGTGGGCGAGCGCCTGGGTTATGGCCTGACTGACGACTTCAACGGCCCGCGCAAAGAGGGCTTTGGGCTGTGGCAGATGACGATTCGGGATGGCCTGCGCGCTTCCACCTCGAACGCGTTTTTACGCCCGGTCATGCACCGCAGCAACCTGACCGTGACCACCGGTGCCATGGTCAACCGCGTGCTGCTCGAAGGCCGCACCGCCGTTGGCGTGTCCTGCACGGTCGGCGGGCGCAGCGTGCACTTCAAGGCGCGTAAAGAGGTTATTTTGTCGAGCGGCGCGATCAACTCGCCGCAGCTGCTGCAGCTCTCCGGTCTGGGTGACGGCGCGCTGCTGCAATCCAAAGGCGTGTCCACGGTGCAGCACCTGCCGCAGGTGGGCCAGGGCCTGCAAGACCACCTCGCGGTGTCGTACTTTTTCAAATCGCGCGTGCCTACGCTCAACAACACGCTGCGGCCCTGGAGCGGCAAGCTGTTGGCCGGTATCCGCTACCTGCTCACCCGCAAAGGGCCGCTGGGCATGAGCGTGAACCAGGCAGGTGCGTTTGTGCGCAGCCGCCCCGAGCTGGCGCGACCCAACCTCCACCTGTATTTCAACCCCTTGAGCTACACCGCCAACACAGCGGCCGTGACGGGCAAGCGGTTTCAGTTGCAGCAGCCCGACCCATTCGCGGCGTTTTTGATCTCGTTCAACACCTGCCGCCCGACCAGCCGGGGCAGCGTCACGATCCGCAGCGGCGATCCGCTGGAGAAGCCGCGCATCGAGACCAACTTTTTGAGCACCGACCACGACCGCGCCGACATCGTCGAAGGCGCGCGCCTGTTGCGCACCATTGCCGCTACGGCGCCGCTGGCCGATATCGTGCAAAGCGAACACCTGCCCGGCGTGCAGGTGCAATCCGAAGAAGCCATCCTGGCAGACTTTGCCAAACGCGCCGGTTCGGTCTACCACGCCAGTTGTACCTGCGCTATGGGGCCGGACGCCGCCAGCAGCGTGGTCGACGCGCGCTTGCGGGTGCACGGCATGCAGAACCTGCGGGTGATTGACGCATCGGTTTTCCCGGCGGTCACTTCGGGCAATACCAATGCCCCGACGATCATGGTTGCCGAAAAAGGCGCCGACATGGTGTTGCACGACAACGCTTGAATTTTTCACTCCACTTTCAATTTTCAGACAAGGACGCAGCATGAGCACCTCCAAACTTCGCATCGGTTTTATCGGCCTGGGCGCATTGGGCGAAGGCCTGTGCAACAACCTGGTGAAAGCCGGCTACTCGGTCACCGTGAACGACTTGAACAAGGATCTGGCCAAGCGCTTGCTGGAAGGCGGCGCAGCCTGGTCGGACGACGTGGCCGGCGCCTGCCGCAACGCGGATGTGGTGATCACGGTGCTGCCTTCGCCTGCGGTCTCCCGCAAGGTGGTCGAGGGCGCGAACGGCGTGTTTGACAACCTGCCGCGCGGGGGCACCTGGATCGAGATGAGCACCACCGACATGGAAGACCTTCTGCGCCTGGCCGATGTGGCAAAAACCAAAGGTATTACCGTGTTGGAATGCCCGGTGACTGGCGGCGTGCACCTGGCTAATTCAGGCGAAATCACGGTGCTGGTGGGTGGCGAGCAATCGACCTTTGACCGCGTGCAGGACATCCTGGGCACCATGGGTGGCGAGGTCATTTACATGGGCAAGATGGGCAACGCGTCTGTCGTCAAAGTCGTCACGAACATGCTGGCTTTCATCCATCTGATTGCCGCGGGCGAGGCGATGATGCTGCCGGCCAAATACGGCGTGGACCCGGACGCCACCTACCGCGCCATCCGCGCCAGTTCGGGCAACAGCTTTGTCCACGAGACCGAATCCAAGCTGGTGCTCTCAGGTAGCTACAACGTCAAGTTCACCATGGACCTGGCCTGCAAAGACCTGGGA
>CANFTU010000138.1 GCA_947450005.1 Comamonadaceae bacterium
CATGGCCCCTTGGCCCTGTTGGCAGGTCCCCAGCGCATCGAAGCGGCGGGCTGGGACAGTGCGCCCGGCGTGCAGCGCGATTACTTCATTGCCCGCAGTGCGGTGCATGGCTTGCTGTGGATTTTTCGCCAGCGCTTGCAACCCAGCGCAGCGGGCGGGGGGGGCTGGTATTTGCACGGTTTGTTTGCTTGAAGCTTGCGTCCGCTGTCTTTGCCGGCGGGGATACCACGCCGCTTTTTGCGCTGATCGGGTGATTTCGGGGCTGATCCAAGGGGATGTTCTAATGCGCCTCCCCCGAATTGTGGCTACAGTGCCTTCACGATTTTTATAAATGGAGACCGTATGAAAAGACGCGAACTATTGCAAACCGCCGGCGCCCTGGGCGTGGCTGCCCTGCCTTTTGATGCCGCGCTGGCCCAAACCACAACCCTGAAAATCTCGCACCAGTTCCCCGGGGGCACCGCTACCGAAGGCGATTTCCGCGACCGCCTGGTACGTAAATTTGCTGCCGAGGTCGAAAAGCGCAGCAAAGGCGCGCTCAAGTTTGATATTTACCCCGGCTCTTCGTTGATGAAGACGCTGGCGCAGTTCTCGTCCATGCGCAAGGGCGCGCTGGATATGGCGCTGATCCCTCTGTCGTACGCAGGCGGCGAGATTCCCGAGGTCAACATCGGCCTCATGCCCGGCCTGGTCACCTCCTACGCGCAAGGCTATGGCTGGAAAAACAAACCGGTGGGCCAGGAACTGACCCGCCTCCTGCAAGAAAAAGGCATTGTGTTGATCACCTGGATCTGGCAAGCCGGTGGCGTGGCCTCGCGCAACAAGCCCATCATCAACCCCGAAGATGCCAAAGGCCTCAAGGTGCGCGGCGGATCGGCCGAGATGGACATGATTCTGAAAGAAGCCGGTGCCTCGGTGGTCACGCTGCCGTCCAACGAGATTTATGCCGGCATGCAAACCGGCGCCATGGACGCGGCTATGACCTCATCGACCTCGCTGATCTCTTACCGCCTCGAAGAAGTCGCCAAAGCACTGACCACCGGCCGCAACGGCGCGTATTGGTTCATGTTCGAGCCGCTCATGATGTCCAAGCAAATTTTTGACGCGTTGCCCCAGGCGCAGCGTGACCTGCTGATGACTGTGGGCGGCGAGATGGAAGCCTTTGCCCTGGAAGAGGCGAAAAAAGACGATGTCGAAGTCGGCAAGGTCTATAAAAAAGACGGCGACCTGGTGGTGGATTTGACTCCCGCGTCCATTAAAAAGTGGCAGGACTTGGCGCGTGAAACCGCCTGGAAGCACTACGCCTCCAAAAACGCGGGCAGCGCCAAGCTGCTGGCGCTGGCTGAGCAGGCCCTGTGAGTCACGGCTTCGAGCTGGACCCGGGTGCCCCGGTTGGGGTTTCCGTGCCCCGCAATCCCCTGCTGGCCGTCCTGAACCAGGTCTTGCTGGCCATCAACCGACTGGTGCTGACCTTGTCCATGTTGGCCTTGGTGCTGGGCGCGGCGGTGCTGACCTCGTCGGTGGCCACCCGCTATTTTTTGCACTGGTCGACCGACTGGCAGGATGAGGTGGCCGTGTTCCTGCTGGTGGGCTCGGTGTTCATGTGCTGCGCCTATGTGCAGGCTTTGCGCGGACACGTCGGCATTGAGGCGTTGGCGGAATGGCTGCCCGCCGGGGTCAACCGGGTCCGTTTGCTGTTTGTGGATGTGGCCTCCCTGTTGTTTTGCACTTTTTTTGCCTGGAAGTCCTGGGCGCTGCTGCATGAAGCCTGGGTCGAGGGGCAAACCACCTCCAGCAGCTTTGCGCCGCCGCTGTGGATTCCCTATGGCCTCATGACCGCCGGTATGGGCTTGTTGGTGTTGCAGCTGTTTTTGCAATCGGCCGTGCGCCTGCTCGGCGGTGAGCGGCGCGCAGGAGATGCCCCATGAGCGCCTTGGAGCTGGGCCTAGCCTATGGCGGCGTGACGTTGTTGGTGATGTTTTCCGGCATGCCGATCGCCTTTGCCCTGGGCAGCGTTGCGGTGTCGTTCATGTATTTCCTCATGCCCGCGTCCTCGCTGGATACGGTGGCGCAAAACGTCTATGAAGAAATGGCATCCATCACCTTGCTGTCCATTCCGCTGTTTATTTTGAAGGGTGCGGCGATTGGCAAATCGCGCGCCGGGCAAGATTTGTATTCGGCAATCCACGCCTGGCTGCATAAAGTGCCGGGCGGCTTGGGGATTGCTAATGTGTTCGCCTGCGCGCTGTTTGCGGCCATGGCGGGATCGAGTCCGGCTACCTGTTCGGCCATCGGTTCGGCCGGCATTCCCGAGATGCGCCGGCGCGGTTATTCGCCCGGCTTTGCGGCGGGCATCATCGCCGCCGGTGGCACGCTGGGTATTTTGCTGCCGCCGTCCATTGTGATGATTTTGTACGCTGTGGCGGCTGAGCAGTCGCTGGGCCGTCTGTTCCTGGCGGGTATCGGCCCGGGCGTTTTGCTCGTTGCGCTTTTCGCAGCTTATGCCTCGATGCGCGCGCGCAAGGAATACCGCATGGCGCTGGCCGCCTACGAGGCCGGTGGCGCCAAGTCCGCATACCTGGAAGTCGAGCATTTCACCCTGGCGCAGAAGGTCGAAATGCTGCCGCGCGTGGTGCCTTTTGTGGTGCTGCTGATTGGCGTGATGGTGGCGCTGTACGGCGGCTTTGCCACGCCTTCAGAAACTGCGGGTCTGGGCGGCCTGTTGGCCTTGGCGCTGGTAGCCGTCGTTTACGGCCTGTGGCGGCCGCGTGATGTGGCGCCTCTGCTGGCCAGCACACTCAAAGAGTCCACCATGCTGATGTTCATCATCGGCATGTCGCTGCTGTACAGCTATGTCATGAGCCACCTGCATATCAGCCAAAGCGCGGCGCAATCCATTGTGGCCATGCAGCTGAGCAAATGGGTGTTGCTCTCGGTGATTCTGGTGATGGTCATCGTGCTGGGTTTTTTCCTGCCGCCGGTCTCCATCATTCTGATGACCGCGCCCATCATCCTGCCGCCGCTCAAAGCGGCCGGTTTTGACTTGATCTGGTTTGGCGTGGTCATGACCATCGTCATGGAGATGGGCTTGATCCATCCACCGGTTGGCTTGAACATCTTCGTGATCAAAAACGTCGCGCCCGACATCCCGCTCAAAGACGTGATTTGGGGCGTGATGCCTTTTGTCGGCCTGATGTTCGCGGCGGTGTTCTTGCTGTGCTTTTTCCCCGAGATCGCCACCGGCCTGCCGAATTGGGTGATGGGAGCGAAGTGAAGGCGCCGGGTTAAGCCAGCGCCGATAAGCCCCATCCGGCGAGCGCGCAGGCCGCAATCACCTGGATCACCGGCCGCTTGAAGTGGATCAGCGCCACGGCCGCGGCTGTGGCGATCAGCGCGGCGCTGACGTCAAACCGTCCGCCCACGCCCTGCGGCCAGAACACGTGCTCCCCGAAAAACAGGGCCAGGCTGACGATCACGCCGACTACCGCGGCGGTGATCGCGGCCAGCGGCGCGGTGAACTGCAGGTTTTTGCGCGTGGATTCGATGAAAGGGCCACCGGCCAGGATGAAGATGAACGAGGGCAAAAAGGTGAACCAGGTCACCACCGTCGCCGCCAGCGCGCCGGCCCAGAACACCGCGCCATCGCCCAGCAGCGCTTGTGTGTGCCCGGCGACGTAGCCCACAAAAGCCACCACCATGATCAGCGGCCCCGGCGTGGTCTCGCCCAGCGCCAGACCGTCCATCATTTGCGCAGCGCTCAGCCAATGGAAGTGTTCTACCGCGCCTTGGTAGACGTAGGGCAGCACGGCGTACGCGCCGCCAAAAGTCAGCAGCGCCGCTTTGGTGAAAAACCAGGCCATTTGGGTGAGCGTGTGGTCCCAGCCCCCCAGCAGGACCAAGGCCGCCATCGGCAAAGTCCACAGCAGCAGGCCCCAGGCCAGCACCTTCAACAGGCCACGCGGGGTGAAGCGCGCGTGCGGCGGTGCCGGCGTGTCGTCGTCAATCAGCGCGGGGGCTTGGGTACCGGCTGTCCCGCCGTGGCCCGCGCCGGTCTGAAACCAGCGGGGCGCCAGCTGTCCGCCGACGTAACCAATCAGGCCCGCAGCCAGCACGATGGCCGGAAAAGGCGCTTGCAGCAGGTACAGCGCAACCCAGGAGAAGGCGGCCAGCGCCCACAGCACCGGGTTGCGCAGCGCGCGCGTTCCCATGCGCCAGGCGGCCTGCAACACGATCGCGGTCACGGCAGGCTTGATACCTGCCAACAAACCCGCCACCAGAGGCGTGGTGCCAAAAGCCAGATAGACCCAGGACAGCGCAATCAAGAGAAACAGCGAAGGCAGCACAAAAAGCGCCCCTGCCACGATGCCGCCCCAGCTGCGGTGCATCAGCCAGCCCAGATAAGTGGCCAGTTGCTGCGCTTCCGGACCCGGCAGCACCATGCAGTAGTTCAGCGCATGCAAAAAGCGGCGCTCCGAAATCCAGCGCCTGCGCTCCACCAGTTCCTGGTGCAGCAGCGCAATTTGACCCGCCGGACCGCCAAAGCTGATGCAGCCGATCTTCAGCCAGAACCACCAGGTCTGGCGCAGCGACAGGGCAAGTGGCGGCGGCGGGTGTGGCTCGGGTGCGTTCATCGGTGCCTGCGCACCCAGTACGCGCCCGCCAACAGACTACAAAGCAGCCACAGCGGCCACAGCCCGAAGCGCCCGGCCCACCAGGCAAATGGTGTGGTGCCGGTGCGGCCTTCCACGAGCCCCTCCAGCGCGCCGGCTTGCAGGCGGGGAAGGGCGGCGAGTATGGAGCCCCTGTGGTCGATGATGGCGCTCACACCGGTATTGGTGGCGCGCACGATGGGCCGTTGGAACTCCAGGGCGCGCATGCGGGCGATGGCGGCGTGCTGGTCCAGCGCCACGGTGTCGTCAAACCAGCCCAGATTGCTCAGATTGACCAGCACGGTGGGGGCCAGATCAGGCTGCACGAAGCGGGTGGCGAGTTCTTCGCCGAACAGGTCTTCGTAGCAAATATGCGGCCCCAGGCGCTGACCCTGGGCGACAAAGGGGGGCGCCGCCAGCGCGCCACGGTTGAAGTCGCCCAGCGGGATGTGCATCAGCGCGATGAACCAGTGGAACAGGGGAGGAATGAACTCGCCAAACGGCACCAGATGGTGTTTGTCATACCGGTAGTCTGCGGACTGCGCCACGCCCAGGCCGAGCGCGGCGTTGGTGTAGCCACTCTGCGCGTCACCCCAGGGCACGCCAATCAGTGCACTTTGGTTTTTGGCCTGTAAATTGTCTTGCAGGCTTTGCATGAACCCGGGCGGCCACTGCGCGGGCAGCAGCGGGATGGCGGTTTCCGGCAGCACCACCAGCGCGCCTTGCGCAGCGGCTATTTGCTGGGCATACCAGCGCAGGGATTGCTCCACCGTGGGGGCGTCAAATTTGTTGCTTTGGCTGATGTTGCCTTGCAGCAGGGTCACGCGCAGCGAGCCGGTGGAGTGTGTCCAATCCGGCACCGCCACCGCCAGGGGCAGGCACAGCACGATCAGGGCCGCAACAGCCCAGCGCAGCAGCAGGCCCTCGGCGAGCACAGCGGCCAGCCAGGCGCCCAGCGCCGTCAGCCCGTACGCACCAATCCAGGGTGCATAAAAGGCCAGTGGTCCATCGACATGGGCGTAGCCCACCGCACCCCAACCGAAGCCGGTCAACCAGGTGCCACGCGCCATTTCGGCTGCGGTCCACAGCGCGGCAAACAGCAGGCTACTGCCACCCCCTGGCGTGGCGTGCGCGGCAAGGCCTCTGCCACGGGTACAACGCCAGTAAATCAGCCCGGCCAACGCGTAATACAGAGCCAGTGCAGCGGCCAGAAGCAGGGTGGCGAAGACGGCCAACGGCGCGCCCATGCCGCCGTACACGTGCATGGCCACCACCAGCCACCAGAAGGTGGCCGCCAACCAACTGCTGGCAAAGACCCAGCCCGTCCA
>CANFTU010000139.1 GCA_947450005.1 Comamonadaceae bacterium
CAAAGTGGCCGCGCGCTTCAGCAGCGCACCGGCCAGGCCGGCGCCTTGGGAAATCAATTTGGAAGACTGAAGCATCAAAACAAAAAGTAACGCTGTGCCATCGGAAGGCTGGTCGCCGGCTCGCAGGTCAGCAGCTGGCCGTCCGCGCGCACGCTGTAGGTCTGGGCGTCGATCTCCATGGTCGGCAGGTAGTGGTTGTGCACCATGTGCTGCTTGCGCACGCCGCGCATATTTTTGGCAACCGCCAGCGTTTTGCCCAGGCCGAAGCGGGTTTGGATGCCGGCGTCCATACCGGCTTGCGAGACGAAGGTGAGTGAGCCGCGCTGCAGCGCGCCGCCGTATGCGCCGAACATGGGGCGGTAGTGCACCGGTTGCGGTGTGGGGATGGAGGCGCTGGGGTCACCCATCGCGGCCATGGCGATGAAGCCGCCTTTGAGGATGAGCGCGGGTTTGACGCCAAAGAACGCCGGCTTCCAGACCACCAGATCCGCCCATTTGCCGACTTCGATGCTGCCCACCTCGTGGCTGATGCCGTGGGCAATCGCCGGGTTGATGGTGTACTTGGCAACATAGCGCTTGGCGCGGAAGTTATCGTTACGCGCCTGCTGCTCGGTGCTGTCGGTGCGGCCCGCATCGGGGGCCAGCCAGCCGCGCTGGGTTTTCATTTTGTGCGCGGCCTGCCAGGTGCGGATGATGACTTCGCCTACGCGCCCCATGGCCTGGCTGTCGCTGCTCATCATGGAAATGGCGCCCAGGTCGTGCAGCACGTCTTCGGCGGCAATCGTTTCCTTGCGGATGCGGCTTTCGGCAAAGGCCAGGTCTTCGGCAATGCCGGCGTCCAGGTGGTGGCAGACCATGAGCATGTCCACGTGCTCGTCCAGCGTCTTCACCGTGTAAGGCATGGTCGGGTTGGTGGAGCTGGGGAGGAAGTTCGCTTGGCCCACCACTTTCAGGATGTCGGGCGCATGACCGCCGCCCGCACCTTCGGTATGGAAGGCGCAAAGCGTCCTGCCCTTGGTTGCGCCAATGGTGTCTTCCACAAAGCCGGACTCGTTGAGCGTGTCGGAGTGAATCGCGACTTGGATGTCCATCTCGTCGGCCACGTCCAGGCAGTTGCTGATGGCCGCGGGCGTGGTGCCCCAGTCTTCATGCAGCTTGAGGCCGATCACACCGGCCTCGACCTGCTCGCGCAGCGCGGCGGGCAGACTGGCGTTGCCCTTGCCGAAAAAGCCCAGGTTCATGGGGAAGGCGTCTGCAGCTTGCAGCATGCGTTCGATGTTCCAGGGCCCCGGCGTGCAGGTGGTGGCAAACGTGCCGGTGGCCGGGCCGGTGCCGCCGCCCATCATGGTCGTTACGCCGCTGGCCAGCGCCTCTTCGATTTGCTGGGGGCAGATGAAATGGATGTGGCAATCGATACCGCCGGCGGTGACGATGTTGCCCTCGCAGCTGATGATTTCGGTGCCCGGCCCGATGATGATGTCCACGCCCGGCTGCGTATCCGGGTTGCCGGCCTTGCCAATGCCGACGATGCGCCCGCCTTTGAGGCCGATGTCCGCTTTCACAATGCCCCAGTGGTCCAGGATCAGCGCATTGGTCATTACGCAGTCCACCGCACCCTGCGAGCGCGTGGCCTGCGACTGCGCCATCCCGTCGCGTATGGTTTTGCCGCCGCCGAACTTCACCTCTTCGCCATAGCTGCCAGCGCGTAGCGTGTAGTCCGCCTCCACTTCCACGAGCAAGCCGGTATCGGCCAGCCGCACCCGGTCGCCCACCGTGGGTCCGAAAATTTCCGCGTACGCGCGGCGGTCCATGCGTGCCATTTACAGTGTTCCTTGCGTTAATCCACGAAAGCCATAGACGGCGCGGCCACCGGCGTAGTCGACCAGTTCCACCGTGCGCTCCTGCCCGGGTTCAAAGCGCACCGCTGAGCCCGAGGCGATGTTCAGCCGCATGCCCCGTGCCTGCGCGCGGTCAAAACCCAGGGCGGCGTTCGTCTCCGCAAAGTGGTAATGCGATCCCACCTGTATCGGGCGGTCCGCGGTGTTGCGCACGAGCAGGGTCACCGCGCGCCGGTTGGCATTGAGGGTGATGTCACCCTCGCTTGGGATGATTTCGCCGGGCGTCATGGTTTATTTGCGGTGGTGGTAGTACAGGGCGACTGCAGCGGCCAAAGCCAGCAGACCCCAGACATCGGTGGCGTGCCAGTGGCTGCCTTCCATGCCATGGCCTTCGTGGGCCCAAGCGCCGGCACTTGCGGCCAGTGCGGTGAGTGCGGCAGCGCTTCGTCCGAAGCGGGTTTGGAGAGTGGGCTTGGGCATGGCGGGCTCCTTTTCGGGTCTTGGGTGAATGGGTTTACACAATGGGCTGGTGCACGGTCACCAGTTTGGTTCCGTCGGGGAAGCTGGCTTCGACTTGGATATCGGGAATCATCTCGGCAATGCCGTCCATCACATCGGCGCGGGTCAGTACGTTACGGCCTTCGCTCATCAATTGCGCCACGGTCTTGCCATCACGGGCGCCTTCCATGACGGCGGCACTGATCAGGGCAATGGCTTCCGGGTAATTCAGCTTGAGGCCCCGCGCCTTGCGCCGCTCGGCCAGCAGGGCAGCGGTGAATATCAGCAGCTTGTCTTTTTCGCGTGGTGTGAGTTCCATCGTGGTGTGTCCGGGGTGAATGCGTGGCAATGGTAACCAGCTTGCATCGCAAGTGACATGCCTACCCCACGCAGCGCCGTCGCCGGTGTCATGCCCCGCACCAAACGGACGCACCGCAACTTTCTGGTGCGTCCGTGGACTCGAAATGCTCCCGCGTGGTGCTTGATCAGGCACCACGGCGCGGCCCCCACAGCCATCTCCCTGTTGCGCCGCAGCATGACACCGCTTGGCACGGTCGTTGCGAAAAGGATTGCGCGTCTATCGATGCAGTTCATTTCAATACCTGTTGCCTGGAGTTATCACACATGTCAAATCGTCGGGGTCACCTTAAATTACTGGCTATGTCCGCCGCGCTGGTCGGCGCAAACCTTTTGTCCCTGCCTCAGGCGCAAGCCGCTGAGACCATCAAGGTCGGCGTGTTGCACAGCCTCTCGGGCACCATGGCCATCTCGGAGACCGTGTTGAAAGACACCGTACTCATGGCCATCGATGAGATCAACAAAAAGGGCGGCGTCTTGGGCAAGCAGCTGGAGCCGGTGGTTGTTGACCCCGCGTCCAACTGGCCCCTGTTCGCTGAGAAGACCAAGCAATTGCTGGGGCAGGACAAAGTCGCCGTCATCTTCGGCTGCTGGACCTCGGTGTCGCGTAAATCGGTGCTCCCGGTGGTGGAAGAAATGAACGGCCTGCTGTTCTATCCGGTGCAGTATGAAGGCGAAGAGCTGTCCAAAAACGTGTTTTACACGGGTGCTGCGCCGAACCAGCAGGCTATCCCTGCAGTGGATTACCTAATGAGTGCAGACGGCGGCGGTGCCAAGCGCTGGGTCTTGCTGGGAACCGACTACGTCTACCCCCGCACCACCAACAAAATCCTGCGCGCCTATTTGCACAGCAAAGGCGTGAAAGACAGCGATATCGACGAGAAGTACACCCCGTTTGGTCACTCCGACTACCAGACCATCGTGGCTGACGTGAAGAAGTTCGCCGCCGGCGGCAAGACCGCTGTGGTCTCCACCATCAATGGTGACTCCAACGTGCCGTTCTACAAAGAACTCGGTAACGCCGGCCTGAAGGCCAAAGACGTTCCTGTGGTTGCGTTCTCGGTGGGTGAAGAAGAGTTGCGTGGCGTGGACACAAAGCCGCTGGTCGGCCACCTGGCTGCATGGAACTACTTCATGTCGATCAAGAACCCGACCAACGACGCCTTCATCAAGAAGTGGTCTGACTACGCCAAAGCCAAGGGCATCGCCGGCCACAAAGACAAGCCTTTGACCAACGACCCGATGGAGGCCACCTACATCGGTATCAATATGTGGAAGCAGGCCGTGGAGAAGGCCAAGTCCACCGATGTGGACAAAGTGATTGCCGCCATGGCCGGCCAAACCTTCACCGCACCGAGCGGCATCACGTCCAAGATGGACGAGAAAAACCACCATTTGCACAAGTCGGTGTTCATCGGCGAAGTCAAGGCGGATGGCCAGTTCAAGGTGGTTTGGAAGACGCCTGGCCCTGTGAAAGCCAAGCCATGGTCGCCCTACATTGATGGCAATGCGGGCAAGCCTGACGAGCCTGCCAAGTAAGTCCCCAGGCGCGCACACCGCGCGCTGCAGACTGCCTGCGCCGCCGCATGCGATATGTGGCGGCGTGGGACAAGCCAGTCTTCACACTCCCGTTTTTTCTTTTGACTGGTTCTGATGCTTTTCCTGCGTGCTTGTTGTTGTCTGTTCTTACTCTGGGTGGCGGGCGTTCACGCGCTGACGTCTCAAGAGGCTGTCGCGATGGCGCAGGGGGAGGGCAGCGACCGCGTTCAGGCCATACAGGCCGCAGTGGCAAAGGCCGATGCCGCCACGCTGGCATTCATCCAGGCCTTGTCGGATGAAACTGTCAAGATCGCCAACGGCAAACCGTATATTTTTCAGGGGGACAAGCCCCTGGACCCCGTGACCGGCGCGCCGGTTGCGCTGAGCGCAGAGATGCTTTCGGCTGCGGAGGATGTGGTCAACAACAACCGTATGCGTGGCGAGTTGGATAACGCGCTGGCTGCGCTCAAACTGCTGTCGCCCGACGCCACATTGCGCCGGGCCGCGGTTAAAAATTTGCAGGGTCAGGTCGGAGAAGCGCAACTGCCGCTGTTGGAGCGTGCGCTGGCGCAAGAAACCGAGTCGGACATCGCTCAGGCTTTGGGCCAATTGCGTGCCGCAGCCATGCTCTCCAGTTCCGACGAAGGGCGGCGGGTTGAGGCTGCGCTTCTACTCGGGTCCAGCGCGCAGGCCGCTACCCAAACCTTGCTCGCCGAACGATTAGCCATGGAGCCCTCGCCCGCCGTGCGACAGGTCTTGCAGCGCAGCCTCGCGGATGTGAAAGCCCGTCTCGCTTGGGGTGACCGGGTCGGCGTGGTTTTCAGCGGTATCAGCCTGGGTTCCATCCTGCTGTTGGTGGCGTTGGGGTTGGCGATCACCTATGGTTTGATGGGCGTGATCAATATGGCGCATGGTGAGCTGATGATGATCGGCGCCTACGCCACGTACAGCGTGCAGGTGCTGTTCCAGAAGTTTTTCCCGGGCGCGTTCAACTGGTATTTGCTGGCCAGCGTGCCGGTGGCATTCTTGGCATCGGCACTGGTTGGTGCCGTGTTGGAACGCGGCGTGATCCGCTTTTTGTATGGCCGTCCGCTGGAGACCTTGCTGGCGACCTGGGGCATCAGCCTGGTGTTGATGCAGGCCGTGCGTAGCCTCTTTGGTGCGCAAAACGTGGGTGTTGAAAACCCCGCATGGATGAGCGGCGGCGTGCAGGTGTTCGGCAACCTGTCGCTCCCCTACAACCGCATCGTCATCATCGCTTTTGCCGCTTGTGTGCTGCTGGGCGTGGCCGCTCTGATTGGCAAAACCCGTTTGGGTCTTTTTGTACGCGCGGTCACGCAAAACCGCCCCATTGCCTCGTGCATGGGCGTCAACACGACCCGGGTCGATACCTATGCCTTTGCCTTGGGCTCGGGCATTGCCGGGTTGGCAGGTTGCGCGCTCAGCCAGGTCGGCAATGTCGGGCCGGACTTGGGGCAAAGCTATATCGTCGACGCCTTTATGGTCGTGGTGCTGGGCGGTGTTGGCCAGTTGGCGGGTACCGTGATTGCTGCGCTGGGTCTGGGTGTTTTGAACAAGTTTCTGGAGGGCCTGACCGGCGCGGTACTGGCTAAGATTGCCGTGTTGGTTTTCATCATCATCTTCATCCAAAAGCGCCCGCAAGGCATTTTTGCGATGAAGGGGCGCAGCGCGGAGGCCTGAGTCCATGGCA
>CANFTU010000140.1 GCA_947450005.1 Comamonadaceae bacterium
GCTGGTGAAATCGGCGAATTGCACCGCGTCATCCACGGCCAGTGCTTTGGGCAAAGGCTTGGGCGCTTTGGGCGCGCGCACGTCCTGCACCGGGTTACTGGCCACCAGCGACTGGCGGCCCAGCCAGGCATAAAAACCGCGCCAGCCGCTCAAGATCAAGGCGATGCCACGCCCGCTGCGCCCGCCGCTGTGCATGCTGGCGATCCAGCGCCGCACATGGTGGTTTTTGACATCGATGAGCGCCAGTTGCTGGGCGGCGGCGAAGTCGGCGAGCTTGGCAAGGTCCAGCGCGTACAGCTCCACGGTGCGCGCGGCCAGGCGCTTTTCGGTGCGCACGTATTCCAGGTAGCGTTCGATCAGCGCGCGGTCCTGGCTCATGCAGTGTGGCGGTGTGGCTTTAACGCAACCGGGTGAGTGCGGCGCTGGCGATTTCGCCAAAGCGCACCAAAAACTCCGTGCCCATATCGGGGCGGAAACGCTGGCTGTCCGGCGATGCCAACACCAGCATCCCAAAAGCCGGGGAATCAGCCTCGCCGCTGCGCAAAGGAATCAGCGCCAGCGACACCGCTGCGTCTGGCGCGGCCAGCCATTGCGCGGCTTCGAAACCGGTATTGAGACCGCAGAAAGGCTCACCCAGCGCCGAGGCAAACAACTTGGCGTCTTCGCTCACCTCCACGGCCTGCGGCAGGTCCGCAAACGCGCTGTCCAAGCCCCACAGACGCAGCGCGACCTGCGGCACGGCAAATTGATCCGTCAACTCGGTCACCAAACGCCCGGGCAAGGCCGCAGCGGTGGGTGTCAAAAACAAGGCGCGCGACCAGCGCAGCATCTTGTCAGCCAGCGCGATGTTGTCATTGCCGTGGCGCACCATCTCCATGATGCGCGCCTCCAGCACCTTGATTTTTTCGCGCAGCATTTCGGCCTGGCGCTCCTGCAGGCTCACGGTGCGCTGGCTGTGCGGGCTGACAAACTGCACACCGGCCAGCACCTCGGCATGGCGCGCAAAGAAGTCCGGCGAATTCAGCAGGTAATGCGCGATGTCGTCTTCGGTGATGGGGTTGGCGTTGGCCTGGGGCAATTCGGGTGGGGTCATAGGTTCTTCCATTACAAATCGTCGGGCAGTTCAATCTCGCCCTCAAAAACAGTGGCCGCAGGGCCGGTCATCATGACGTGTGCGCCGGGCGCTTTGGCGTTCCAGTCCATGCGCAAGATTCCGCCGCGTGTATGCACGGCCACCGGTGCGTCCAGAAGGCCCCAGCGCATACCCGCGACCACGGCGGCGCAGGCACCGCTGCCGCAGGCCAGGGTTTCACCCACGCCACGCTCACACACCCGCAAGCGGATGGTGTGGCGGTCTACCACCTGCATAAAGCCGGCGTTGACGTGGCGCGGAAAGCGTGCGTGCTGCTGCACCGGCGGGCCAAGCAACTCCAAGGGCGCGTGGTCCACATCGTCCACCAGCTGCACGGCGTGCGGGTTGCCCATGGACACAGCGCCTATCCACACCGTGCGCCCATCCGCATCCAGCGGCCAGGCCTGCCAGTCGCCGCGCGGCTGGGGCTGCAACCCAGCGGCATCGAAGGGCAGATCGGCCGGGTTAAAACCGGGCGCACCCATGTCCACCGTCACCAGGCCGTCAGCGCTGATGCGCAACTCAATCAAGGCCTTTTGGGTTTGCACGCGCAAAGCCGGCTGGGTGCTCAAACCCTTGTCGCGCACATAGCGGGCAAAACAGCGCGCGCCGTTGCCGCACTGCTCCACCTCCGCGCCATCGGCGTTGTGGATGGCGTACGCAAAATCGATTCCAGGCGCGGGCGATGGCCGCACGCTCAAAATCTGGTCCGCTCCCACCCCGAAATGCCGGTCACCCAGAGCCCGGTAATGCGCCGCTGACAGCCCTAGGCTGCCACGCGTCTCGTCGAGCACCACGAAGTCATTGCCCGCGCCATGCATCTTGGTGAAGCGAATTTTCATGGCTGCCATTATCAGCGGCACAATGCCCCGCATGCCCCGGCCCTCTCAGACACTTCCCCACGCCGATCCTGCGGCGCTCGCCTGCCAAGCACATCACCCGGTTGCGCTGTGGCGCAACGTGCTGCGGCTGACCGCGCCCAACCCTGGCCTGATGACCGGGCCGGGCACCAACAGTTATCTGGTGGGCGAGGCGACCAGTGGCTTCATCGTGATCGACCCCGGCCCGCCCGACGCCGGTCATGTGCAGCGCCTGTGGGAAGCCTGTGCGGATGCGCAAGGGCGCGGTGGCCATATCGCGCTGATTGCCTGCACCCATTCGCACGCAGACCACGCGCCGGCCGCGCCCATGCTGCAAGCCCTGTGCGCGCAACGCCCGCCCATCGTCGGCCTACCCTCGGCCCCCACTGCGCGCAGCGGCAGCCACTTTGTGCCCGACCGGGCGCTCGCGTCTGGCGAACAATTGCTGCTGACAGGCACCGAGCCCCACACGCTGCGCGCGGTTTTCACGCCCGGCCATGCGGCCAACCATGTGTGTTTTGTGTTGGAGGAAGACGGGCTTTTGTTCTCGGGCGACCACATCCTGAACGGCAGCACCACGGTGATAGACCCGCCAGACGGCCACATGGGCGACTACCTGGATTCGCTGGACCGCCTGCACCAGAGCTGCGAGGCGCTGGGCGTGCAACACATCCTGCCTGCGCATGGCGGCGTGATGGACGCGCCGCTGCAAGCCATTGCGCACCTCAAGGCGCACCGGCTCAAGCGCGAAGCCAAGGTGGCCGCCGTGATGCAGGCGCAGCCCGATGGCGATCTGGACAGCTGGCTACCCCTGGCCTACGACGACGTGGCGCCGCAGATTTGGCCGGTGGCCCGGCGCTCCCTGCGCGCGCATGTGGAGCGCCTGCAGGAACTGGCCGCGCACAAACGCCCATGAGCAAGACAACAGCCGAACCCACGGGCGAGCGCCTGTCCAAGCGCGTGATGGCGCTGCGCCAATGTTCCCGCAGCGAAGCCGAGCGCTATATCGCAGGTGGCTGGGTGCGCGTCAACGGCGTGGTGGTGGAAGACCCGCCGCACCGCGTGCACGATGAGACCGTCACCATAGACGCCAAGGCCAGCCTGCTGAACCTGGGCGAGGCCACCTTTGTGCTGCACAAGCCCGAAGGCTTTGAGGACGGCACCCGCGAAGTGCCGCCCCCCGATGACCCGCGACGCCTCTTGCTAGGGGCGCAACGCAGCCCGCAGGACCGAGGCGGCGAGCCTTTGCTCAAGCGCCATCTGGCGGGTTTGCAGGTGCCAGTGCCGCTGGAATATGCGGCCAGCGGCTTGCTGGTGTTCAGCCAGGATTGGCGCGTGCAGCGCAAGCTGAGCGAAGAACTGGCGCAGATGGAGCACGAATTCATCGTCGACGTGCAAGGCGAGGTCGCGCCCGACGCGCTGGTGCCCATCGCGCGCGCGCTCAAAGATACCGCGCGCGGTCTGCCCGCCGCCAAAATCAGCGTAGGCAGCAGCTCGCCCGCGCGCAGCAAGCTGCGCCTGGCGGTGAAGGGATCGCACCTGGGTCTGGCGGAGTACTTGTGCGCGCTGGTGCCGTTGCGCATCGTCGGCCTGCGTCGCATCCGGCTGGGGCGGGTGGCGTTGGGCGAACTGGCACCGGGGCAGTGGCGTTTCTTGGGCGAAGGCGAACGCTTTTAAGGGATGCCCGCGCATCAGCGGGCCTTCAGCCGGGATGGACGACGACCAGCCAGGCTATGGCAATCGATTTGCCCGGGTTGCGGATGGCATGCGGCACATCGGCCGCGTAGCGGGCAGTTTCGCCCGGGGCCAGCCGCTGTAACGAGTCACCCGACTGCACAGCGAGCGCGCCTGCATGCAACGTTAAATGCTCGCGGGTGCCGCTTTCATGGGCCTGTGAGACCAGTGCGCCGCCGGGTTGAACCGTGAGCGCGTACCACTCGAATTGCCCCGCTAACTCCAGCGGCCCGAGGATGCGCAACGCACACAAGCCATCAGGACTGCTCAAGCTTGGCAGCGCATGGGCGGGCAACAAGGCAATGGGCGGCTGCTGGCTTTGCGGGGCCAAGGCCAACAGCTCGCCCAGGGGCACTCCCAAGGCATTGGCCAATCGCCACACAACCGCCACCGTGGGGTTTGCTTGCGCGCGCTCGATCTGGGACAGCATGGATTTGGAGACACCGGCTTTGCGCGAAAGCGCCTCCAGCGACAAGGCTTGCGCCTGCCGTAAAGCGGCCAGGGTGTCGCCGACCCGGGGCGGCTCGGACGGGTGCGCCGGCGGTGCTGGTTTGGAACGGGTAGCCATGAAGACAATCCTTTATATTGAATTCTGTTCGATATAACGCACAATGTAGTGTCTGACTGTACAGCACGGCAGCCCTACCTAACCGGGACCACCTATGACCAGCGATGCGTTTTATCGACACCTGACGGCTGAATTGGATACCTTGCGCGCAGCCGGTTTGTATAAAACCGAGCGCGTGATTCTCGACGCGCAAGGTACGCACATCGCCGCCCGCGCCACCGACGGCGGCAGCCGCAGGGTTTTGAACTTGTGCGCCAACAACTACCTGGGGCTGTCGTCCGATCCGGCCGTGCTGCGCGCAGCGCACGCAACGCTGGACAGCCATGGTTACGGCATGAGCTCGGTGCGCTTCATTTGCGGCACGCAGGATGTGCACTGCGCGCTGGAACAAGCGCTGTCGCGCTTCCTGGGCATGGAAGACACCATTTTGTACGCCGCAGCATTCGATGCCAACGGCGGGCTCTTTGAGCCCCTGCTGGGCGAAGAAGACGCGATCATCAGCGACGAGTTGAACCATGCATCCATCATCGACGGCATCCGTTTGTGCAAGGCGCAGCGCTGGCGTTACCGGCACAACGACATGGCGGATTTGGAGCGCTGTCTGCAAGAGGCTGCCGGCCGCGCACGCCATACGCTGGTGTTCACCGACGGCGTGTTTTCTATGGACGGAACCGTGGCGCAGCTGGATACCATGCGCGCCTTGTGCGACCGCTACGGTGCCTTGCTGGGGGTGGATGATTGCCACGCGACCGGTTTCATGGGCGCAAGCGGGCGCGGGACCCACGAATACCGCGGGGTGTTCGGCAAAGTGGACATCATTACCGGCACGCTGGGCAAGGCGCTGGGCGGGGCATCCGGCGGCTTCACCAGCGCCCGGCGCGAAGTGACCGCCATGCTGCGGCAGCGCTCGCGCCCCTATCTTTTTTCCAACAGCTTGGCACCGGTCATCGCCGGCGGCTCGCTGGCCGTGCTGGAGTTGCTGGAGCGCTCGACCGCGTTGCGCGACCAGCTGGCAGAGAACACCGCCTATTTCCGCCGGGCGATACGCGAAGCGGGGCTGGACATCAAACCCGGTGAACACCCGATTGTTCCGGTCATGGTCCATGACGCGGCCTTGGCCCAACGGTTATCGGCGCGTCTTCTGGAACTCGGGGTGTATGCGGTGGGCTTTTTTTATCCGGTGGTGCCGCGCGGGCAGGCACGCATCCGTGTGCAAATCAGCGCCGCGCACAGCCGCGCCGACCTGGACTTCGCAGTAAGCGCCTTTGCCCAAGCCGGTCGCGAGCTGGGGCTGTTGAAACAGGTGCGGGCATGAGCCGGCGCATTCTCATCATCGGAGCCAATGGCCAGATCGGCACCGAGCTGGCAGCGGCGTTGGCGCAGCGCTGCGGCGCGCACCGCGTTATCACCAGCGACGTGCGCGGGGCTGCGCCGCATGCCCACCCGGACCTGGCGCATGAATTGCTGGATGCCACCGATGCGGGCGCGCTGCGTGCAGTCGTTGAGCGCCACGCCATCACCGAGATCTATTTGCTGGCGGCAGCCCTGTCGGGGCGCGCCGAGCAGCAGCCCGCGTGGGCCTGGAACCTGAATATGCAA
>CANFTU010000141.1 GCA_947450005.1 Comamonadaceae bacterium
GGCGCTGGACATGGAAAGCGCCACCATCGCCGCCAACGGATTCCGCTTCCGCGTGCCCTACGGCACCCTGCTGTGCGTGAGCGACAAGCCGCTGCACGGCGACATCAAACTCCCCGGCATGGCCAACCACTTCTACCGCGAACGCGTGGACCAGCACCTGCGCATCGGCATGCGCGCCGTCGAACTCATGCGCCAACGCGGACGCGACCAACTGCACAGCCGCAAGCTGCGCAGTTTTGCGGAGGTGGCATTTCAGTGATGACCTTTTTGAGAATTTTTGTTGCATGACCAAGCCCCTTTTTTCCGTCCAACACCTCAGCAAGCGCTTTGGCGACAACCTGGTGGTGGACGATTTGTCCTTTGCGATTGCGCCGGGCGAATGTCTGGGCGTGATCGGTCCTAACGGCGCGGGCAAGACGACCACCATCCGCATGTGTCTGGGGCTCGCCGCGCCCGACGGCGGCAGCATCCATGCCCTGGGTTTGCAGATGCCGCGCGATGCGCTGGCGATCAAGGCGCAAATTGGGGTGGTGACGCAGATGGACACGCTGGACCCGGATTTCACCTGCGCGGAAAACCTGCTGGTCTACGGGCGCTATTTCGGCATGAAGGATGCGGCTATCCGTGCGCGCATTCCGGCGCTGCTGGAGTTTGCGTCGCTGACCGCCAAGGCCGATGCCAAGCCCGGCCAGCTATCGGGTGGGATGAAGCGGCGCCTAAGCCTGGCACGCGCATTGGTGAACGACCCCAAACTGCTGCTGCTCGACGAGCCAACCACCGGCCTGGACCCGCAGGCGCGGCACCTGATGTGGGAGCGGCTGCAGTTGCTGTTGCAACAGGGCAAGTCGATTTTGCTCACCACCCACTTCATGGACGAGGCCGAACGCCTGTGCTCGCGCCTCCTGGTACTGGACCACGGCAAGAAGATCGCCGAAGGCACGCCGCGTGACCTGATTGCGCAGTTCCTGGAGCCTGACGTGGTCGAGGTATTCGGCGCAGGCGCCCTCGCCACTGCCGAAGGTCCCTTGCGGGAATTGGCCGCGCGGGTCGAGGTGAGCGGGGAGACCGTTTTTTTCTACACCCACAATGCCGCGCAATTGTTGCAGGCGCTGGGCACGCACTCGCAACTGCGCACGCTGCACCGCCCGGCCAACCTGGAAGACCTGTTTTTGAAATTGACCGGACGCCAGATCCGCGAGGAGGCCTGAATGCAAAGCACCACCCTGCAACACCCGCCACAGCGCCTCAGCCCCTGGCGCATGCCCCGGCCCACGCTGCGCTTTTGGCCTGTCTTCCAACGCAATTTGCTGGTCTGGCGCAAGCTTGCAATTCCCAGCCTGCTGGGCAATATCGCCGAACCGCTGATGTGGCTGGTGGCCTTTGGCTACGGCATGGGCGCGCTGGTGGGAACGCTCACCATCAACGGCACCACCGTGCCCTACATCCTGTTTCTAGCAAGCGGCTCCATTTGCATGAGCGCGATGAACGCGGCCTCGTTTGAGGCGCTGTACTCCGCCTTCTCGCGCATGCATGTGCAGAAGACCTGGGACGGCATCATGAACGCGCCAGTGGGGCTGGACGACATCGTGTTGGCTGAAATGCTGTGGGCCGCGTTCAAAGCGCTGTTCACGGTCACGGCGATTCTGGGCGTTATGCTGGCGCTGGGCATCAGCCACAGCCCCAAGCTGCTGGTGGCCTGGCCGATTCTGCTGGGCGTGGGCATCACCTTCAGTTCCATGGCGCTGGTGTTCAACGCGCTGGCCAAGGGCTACGACTTTTTCACGTATTACTTCACGCTGTTTCTGACGCCCACCATGTTTTTGGGCGGCGTTTTTTTCCCGCTGGAACAGCTGCCACCGCTGGTGCGGGCTGTGGCCGATTGGCTGCCGCTGGCCAACGCCGTAGCGCTGGTGCGCCCGCTGTTCATGGACCAGTGGCCCGCCAACGTGCTGTACCACGGCGGCGTCCTGTTGGCGTATGCGGTGGTGTCGTTCTGGCTAGCGTTGGGACTGACCCGCAAGCGTTTCGGGCAATAAGCGGGGGCTTCGGCCGGCCACGACGCGGCCCCCGGATAGCCCGCTGTGCTACATTTCGGTCATGTTTTCGAAGCACTTTTACTTTAGCTACCTGTTTTTCTCCAGCGCCACCGGCGGTAGAGAGTTCTGAACGTAGCAGCAGCAAAAGCGTCTCAAACCTCTAAAAACCGCCGGGCCCCGGCGGTTTTTTTTTGCACATCACATCGAAATTTTGACCAAGGAAATCGCAATGTCTGCCTATCACATGTCGCACAACCCGGTTGACCGTACCAGCAACACCGACGACGAACGCATCAAGGACATTACCGTGCTACCGCCTCCCGAACATCTGATCCGCTTCTTCCCTATCAGCGGCACGCCCGTCGAGGCCTTGATCTCCGACACCCGCCGCCGCATCCAACAGATCATGGCGGGCAAGGACGACCGCTTGCTGGTAGTCATCGGGCCCTGCTCTATCCATGACCCGGCCGCCGCCGTGGAATACGCGCAGCGTCTCATGGAGCAGCGCACCCGCTACGCCGACACGCTGGAAATCGTGATGCGCGTGTATTTCGAGAAGCCCCGCACGACCGTGGGCTGGAAAGGGCTGATCAACGATCCCTACCTGGACGAGAGCTTCCGCATCGACGAAGGCCTGCGCATGGCGCGGCAGCTGCTGATCGAGATCAACCGCCTGGGCCTGCCCGCAGGCAGCGAGTTCCTGGATGTGATTTCACCGCAGTACCTGGGCGACCTGATCTCCTGGGGCGCCATCGGGGCGCGCACCACCGAAAGCCAGGTGCACCGCGAGCTGGCCTCGGGCTTGTCAGCGCCGATCGGCTTCAAAAACGGCACCGACGGCAATATCAAGATCGCCACCGACGCGATCCAGGCGGCGGCCGGTGGGCACCACTTTTTGTCGGTTCACAAAAACGGGCAGGTCGCCATCGTGCAAACCCAGGGCAACCCGGACTGCCACGTGATTTTGCGCGGCGGAAAAGCCCCAAACTACGATGCCAAAAGCGTGGCAGCCGCCTGTGCAGATCTGGAAAAAGCGAAGCTTGCGCCCACGCTCATGGTCGATTGCAGCCACGCCAACAGCAGCAAGCAACATGAGAAGCAGTTGGAGGTGGCGCGTGATATTGGCGCGCAACTCGCAGGCGGCTCGCGCCAGGTGTTTGGCGTGATGGTGGAAAGCCACTTGAATGCCGGCGCGCAGAAATTCACCCCCGGCGTGGACCAGCCCTCGGCGCTGACCTACGGCAAAAGCATCACCGACGCCTGCCTGGGCTGGGACGATTCCTTGCAGTGCCTGGAGGTTTTCTCGCAAGCGGTCAAAGCGCGCCGCGTGCGCCGCGCCACGGCCTGATCAGGCCGGGGGCGCCCCGCCCAGCAACGCAATCAGGCGGGCGTGGATACCGCCGAAGCCGCCGTTGCTCATACACACAATGTGGTCGCCGGGCAGCGACTGCGCCGCCACCTGGCGCGCCAGCGCTTCCACGGTGTCACACACCACGGCGCGCTCCCCCATTTCGGCCAGGGCCGCCTGCGCGTCCCAGCCCAAACCGCCGCTGTGGCAAAACGCCATATCGGCCGCCTCCAGACTCCAAGGCAGCTGGGCCTTCATAGCGCCTAGTTTCATGGTGTTGGATCGTGGTTCAAAGACCGCGACGATCCGGGCATGGACGCCTACGCTGCGGCGCAGGCCGTCCAGGGTGGTGCGGATGGCGGTGGGATGGTGGGCGAAATCGTCATAGACCGAGACCGGCGAACCCTGCGGCGCAGACGGCAACACGATGCGCGCGCGCACCTCCATGCGGCGTTTGACGTTCTGAAATGAACCCAGCGCTTCTGCGGCTTGCGCCACCCCCACACCCAGATGCTCTGCAGCGGCAATAGCCGCTAAAGCGTTGCGCTGGTTGTGCAGGCCGCTGAGTTCCCAGCGCACCCGCCCGCCCGGCTGGCCGCGCTGCACAACCGCAAAATCCTGCGGCTCGCCCTGGGCGGAAAAATCACTGTCGGCCGCACCGAAGCTGCGAACCTCGCTCCAGCAACCCGCGTGCAGCACGCGGCTCAGACTTTCTTCCATCCCGTTGACCACGACCCGGCCGCTGGACGGGACCGTGCGCACGAGATGGTGGAACTGTCGCTCGATGGCTGAGAGGTCATCAAAAATGTCGGCGTGGTCAAACTCCAGGTTGTTGAGCACCGCGGTGCGCGGCCGGTAATGGACAAATTTGCTGCGCTTATCAAAGAACGCGGTGTCGTATTCATCGGCTTCGATCACAAAGGCGGCACCGGATCCGAGCCGGGCGGAGACACCAAAGTTCAGCGGCACGCCTCCGATGAGGAAGCCCGGCTGCTGCCCCGCCGACTCCAGAATCCAGGCCAGCATGGCGGTAGTCGTGGTCTTTCCGTGGGTGCCGGCTACGGCCAGCACATGGCGCTGGAACAGCACGTTCTCCGCCAACCACTGCGGGCCGCTGGTGTACCGCGCGCCGGCGTCCAGAATCGCCTCCATCAGGGGAAATTTGGGGCTGCCGTCGGGCAGGCGCGCCCGGCTCACGACATTGCCGACCACGAACACGTCCGGTTGGAGTGCAAGCTGGTCTGCGGCAAACCCCTCGATCAGATCGATGCCCAGGGCGCGCAACTGGTCACTCATGGGCGGGTACACCCCGGCGTCGCACCCGGTCACTCGGTGACCCGCCTCACGCGCCAGCGCCGCCAGCCCCCCCATAAACGTGCCGCAAATACCCAGAATATGAATGTGCATCGCCGGATTCTAGGTGCGGCACCGGACCGAACCCGGCGCCTGTCAGGGCACAATGGCCGCATGAACGGGACCCAAGAAGAAATCGCCGCGGTGGCCGCGCGCCTGGTGGTGGAGGAAGGGCTGGACTTCGGCAGCGCCAAACGCAAGGCGCTGGCGCAGTTGGACCTGCCCGAACGCAGTGCGCTACCCGACAACGGACTGCTGGAGCGCGCGGTGGAGGAGTACATCGCCGTGTTCTGCCCGGAGGAACAGGCCAAGGAACTGCACGCCCTGCGCCTGCTCGCAGCGCGTTGGATGCGCCGACTGCAGGCATTCAAGCCTTTTTTGAGCGGCGCAGTATGGTCGGGCATCGCAACCCGCAGATCCGATATTTATCTACAGTTGTTTTGCGAAGACAGCAAAATGGCAGAAATTGAGTTGATTAATCTCAATATCCAGTTCAGTCCCCGGCGTGTAAAAGGCCTTTTGGGTGACCCGGTGGACGCCCTGAGCATTCACGCGTGGAGCGAAGAACTGGGCGAGGACATTGGGCTGCACCTCATGGTCTATGACGTGGATGACCTGCGCCGCGCACCCAAAAAAGATGCCCGCGGGCGGCGCCTGCGCGGCGACTTGGCCGCGGTGGAACACTTGATGGAGGCAAGCAACGCATGACAGATTCCCCGTCCCAAGCCTCCCCCGCTTCGCCCGGGCGCCGCACGCTGATGCTCGCAATCGGCGCCGGCGCCACAGCCGCCGGTGTGGGCCTCGCCGTCTGGCGCCATGCGCATCCTGGCACCCCGGTCGCCGAGCCCTTTGCCGGCTTCTGGACGCAGCAATGGACAACAACAGACGGCAATATGCTGCCAATGTCTGGCTTCAGAGGCAAACCTCTGCTTATTAATTTTTGGGCCAGCTGGTGCGCTCCGTGTGTGGAAGAGCTACCCATGGTCGATGCGTTTTTCACAGCGCAACAAGCAGCGGGCTGGCAGGTGCTGGGCTTGGCCGCCGACAAACCAAAGAATGTGCAAGATTTTTTACAAAAGGCACCGCTGCATTTCCCGGTGGCGGTGGATGCCATGCTGGCCACAC